>JAIOQJ010000527.1 GCA_021413475.1 Planctomycetota bacterium
CTGATGATGAAAACTCTGGTCATGCTCGAGGGTACTTCACGCCAGATGAATCCCACGTTTAACTTGGCCGAGTTGATTCGACCCTTTGAGGAGCGGTCATTTCGCGAGCGATTTTCTGTCAGGCGTTGGTGGGATCGCCTCTCGCGAACCTATCAGGATTGGGATCGGCTTCTGGAAGCATTCCCTCGTGATTTGAATGAAGTCCTTCGAAGAATTCGCTCCGGCAACTACGAAATTCAGCACCAACACCACCGACTGGAATCAACCGTCAATCGGTTGGTGGCTGGCCTTCTCACGGCGGCCCTGCTGGTTGGCTCGGCTCAATTATGGAGCAGCAATGTTCCTCCCACATTGAAGGGCGTTTCGCTACCTGGCATTCTGGGATACTTGCTTGCACTGTTTCTCTGCTTCCGACTATTTCGAGCGATCAGACGATCGGAAGGGAAATCGGGAAAATCGTGAGGTGGGTAGCGAAAGCACCTGCGTTAGTCCGAACCGAGGAGTTTCATGACGAAAAGCACTGATTCACTTGATGATGTGATGGCAAAGTTGTCCGCTCTCCACCAGGAATTGCTGGAACTCGATCAAAAAACTGCTCCCGACCGGCGAGGATTGTCTTCGGAATACGAGGCAAGTGCCCGCAATTTGCTGCATTATGTTGGACTACGCCGCCACGACCTTCGTCACCTCCAGGAACGCTTGGCATCGCTCGGGATCTCCTCACTTGGCCGGTCAGAAGGGGCCACATTGGATACCTTGCAGTCCGTGTTGCGGTTGACCTCGCTTCTGCAAGGTCGGGCAGCACCTGCCATGGTCAATGTGACAGACCATGCCGAGGGGCACGGTCTGCTCGAAAAGCACACGCAGGCACTTCTCGGACCACCATCGTCGAATCGACACGTGCGCATCATGGTGACGATGCCGGGCGAAGCGGCGGAAAATGTCGACCTGATTCGTGAATTGCTGGCCGCCGGAATGGATTGCATGCGGATTAACTGCTCTCATGATGACGAGGCCGTCTGGAAGCGAATGATCGACAATCTCCGGCAAGCCGAATCCAAAGTCGGCAAGAAATGCCGTGTGCTAATGGATTTGGGCGGCCCGAAACTGCGCTCGGGACCATTGCCGCCGGGACCGAAGGTTGTCAAAGTGCGACCAACACGCGATGAGTTGGGCTGTGTCGATAAACCGGCGAACGTCTG
Source organism: Planctomycetota bacterium (assembly GCA_021413475.1). Taxonomy (GTDB): domain Bacteria; phylum Planctomycetota; class Planctomycetia; order Gemmatales; family Gemmataceae; genus JAIOQJ01. The sequence continues at coordinate 1,203 of JAIOQJ010000527.1, forward strand.
GTTGACTTCAATCGAGAATAGGAAAGTCGCCCCAATGCCTTGCAACGCGATTTTGCCTGTTCCGGAACAATGGCTCAATGGACTGAAAGTAGGAGATGAAATCAAGCTTCGGGATGCCCGCAAATCCAAACGTCGTTTCGTCGTGACGACGATCGGCAACGGCGGCTGCTTTGCCGAAGCTCTACAGACTGCTTACGTGACGACAGGGACGAAATTGCGATTGAGTCGCGTGTTTCGCAAAAATCGACCCTTGATGAACGAGCCCGTCGCGGTGGGCGAACTCCCGGAACACCCGTTGCGAATTCACCTGCAAGAAGGTGATACCCTGATTGTGACCCGCAAGAGCGAGCCCGGCACTTTATCGAAGGTCGACATCATTACGGGGCAAATTCTGCCCGCCCAGATCAGTTGCACGCTTCCCCAGATTTTCAGTGATGTTCAGCAGGGAGAGTCGATCTGGTTCGACGACGGTAAGATCGGCGGCGTTATCCGTGAAGTGAATTTAGAATTCTTGCGGGTTGAAATCACGCAGGCCGACCCCGGCGGCGACTGGCTTGGCGCGGATAAGGGAATCAACCTCCCGGACACAAAGCTGCGGCTTCCCGCGCTCACGGACAAAGACATCGCCGACCTCGATTTCGTCACGCGGAATGCGGACTTGGTCGGTTATTCGTTCGTCCGCGACGCTCAGGATGTCAACGAACTTCGAGATCGATTGAGAAAATGCGGTCGCGAGAATCTTGGCATTGTGCTGAAGATTGAGACGAGGCGGGCTTTCGAGAATTTGCCCGAGATTCTTCTCGCAGCAATGCGCGGACCTTGCCTGGGTGTGATGATCGCGCGGGGCGATCTGGCGGTGGAGTGCGGTTTCGAGCGATTAGCCGAAGTTCAGGAAGAAATTCTCTGGATTTGCGAGGCGGCACATGCGCCAGTAATCTGGGCGACGCAAGTGTTGGAGAACCTCGCGAAACAAGGTCGGCCGTCGCGGGCTGAAATCACCGATGCCGCCATGGGAGAACGAGCGGAATGCGTCATGCTCAACAAGGGGCCGCATATCGTCGAG
>JAIOQJ010000027.1 GCA_021413475.1 Planctomycetota bacterium
ACGATAGACCTGGGAAAATACGGCCGTCCACAAGTCGCTGGAGGAACCGTCGCGGATATCGAAAAGATCGTGAACGCTTCGGTCGCGGAGAAGAACAAAGAGGCTAGCTTCATCAACGTGCGATTGGTCAATCGCGTGAGCAAACGATACTACGTGTTAGGTGAGGTTCACACGCCGGGAGCCTTCACCCTTCAAGGTTCGGAGACCGTGCTTGACGGCCTCATGGCGGCCGGCGGACTCAATACCCAAGCCTCGCTAAAAAACATCATTCTGGTGCGTCCCAGCCATCCCGACGGTTGCCGGACGGTCTTGGCAATCTGCTACCCGGAAATCGTGCAACTCGGCGACACATCGACCAATTACCAATTACGGCCGGGCGACCGGATATACGTCTCGACGAAAGGGGCTTTCGAAGGCCTCCATCACAAGTTGCCCTGTGTGACATGTACCGGGCCCCATCGAGGCTGTGAATTCCCTGGAAAACAGATTTCGCAAAACGGAAGCGAAGTGGTCCAGCCAGGCCGTTGAGACCTGGCTGGACGATCATCGAATTCAAAACTAGTCCTTCTTTTTCGGTTCAGCAGGACCTTTCGCCGGAGGCGGCGATTTAGGTTTTGGCTCGGGCGGCGCGACTTTCGGTTGCGGCGGGGGAGCCGCCTTGGGCATTGGTTTCGGCTCAGGCGGAGCGACCTTCGGCACCGGAGGGGGCGGCAGTTTCGGTTGCGGCGGAGGCGGAGGTGGAGGCGGAGCAACCTTCGGCACCGGTGCGGGATCTTTCGCCTTCGGCATTGGTTTCGGCTCAGGCGGAGCAATCTTCGGCACCGGAGGGGGCGGCAGTTTCGGTTGTGGCGTAGGAGGAGCTACCTTCGGCACTGGAGCGGGATCCTTCGGCTTTGGAATCGGCTTCGGTTCGGGCGTTGGGTCCTTCGGTTTAGGGATCGGCTTCGGTTCAGGCGTTGGATCCTTCGGCTTCGGGTTCGGCTTCGGTTCGGGCGTTGGATCCTTCGGCTTCGGGTTCGGCTTCGGTTCGGGAGTCGGATCCTTCGGCTTCGGGTTCGGCTTCGGTTCAGGCGTAGGATCCTTCGGCTTGGGGATCGGCTTCGGTTCAGGAGTGGGATCTTTAGGCTTCGGGTTCGGCAGTTTGGGATCCGGAATGGGATCCTTCACTTTCGGTAGGGGATCTTTTCCCTTGGGATTGATAGGGTCTTTCGATTTGACCATCGGATTCGGTTGTCCGAGTACGTCTTCCACTTTCGGGGCCGTTTTGGGCGCTACTTTGGGAAGTTCCGTATTTTCCTTGGGAGTTTGCGGAGCCGGCGGCGCGTCGACACCTTTCCCTTTGGGTTGCTGAATCTGAACAACCTGTTTCGGTAGATCCCAACGGTCTGCTGATTTGCTCACTGGGTCTTTGGGGTTCCGAGTCTTGGCCGACTCCCATTTCGCGCGTTCTTGAGTCACGCCACGAGTTTCGCCGGCGTTTCGTTGATATTCCTGTCGTCTCTGTTGGTCCACTCTCGTCAAGGCGATTGCGGGTTGCTTTTGGTTGGCAAAGTCGCCCAAGTTACTCGCGAAGGCGAGTTGGGGACTAGTCCTATCCCCCTTCTGCCGATTGGCGGCAGTTCGCATGGCCGTGTAAGTCTGCGGCGGGCGAGCGTTTTCGTTTTGCCGAAGATTCCAGTAATTGTCGCGTTGATTCGCCTGCCAACGGGGATCTCGGCGGTTGGACCAATTGGAATGCGCGAAGAATGGATCGTATCCAAGCCGGCTATTGTGAAAGGCGAACCACGGATAGACACCCGCTTGCAAATAGGCGGGAGCGTAATAGTCGCCAAAATAATAGTGTCGGTAAGAAGGCCGGGCAAAGAGATACGCCGTGAGGAACGGGGTGTTGAGGATAATCGACGGAGTATAGACAAAGTCGCGTCGGCCTCGAAAGGCCGGATCGAAGTACACGGGCGCAAACATCATCCCACGTCGCGACGGAGCATAGTCCCAGTAGCCATCGATGAATACGCTGCCACGCGGCGTCCAATTGTAATAAGAGGGAACCCAGATCCATTCTGCCTGGGCTGCGATCCAGTAGCCCGGTCGCCAGAGAAAGCGTGTGTCGCGCCACATCCAGCAGCCCGGCACCCAAATTTGGTCGGCGGCGGCCGGCTCGTTGACCGGACCGATTTCCAGCGTGGCTGGGGGTGCCGGAACGTATTCGACCGGTTTGGCCGGCGATGTCCAGAAGCCCGATACCCACTGAAAGCGTTCGCCGTTTGGTGCCCAATAACCCGCGATCCACACGCGATCGGGAGGGGTCGCTCTCCAGAAGCCGCTGATCCAGATGAAATCCGTCCGCTGCTCATCCCACGACCAGTATCCGGGAATCCAGATGATGTTATCACCTTCCGGCCGCACATCCGGCGGGAGTTCGTCGACTGGTTCCGGTGGTTGTTTGTCGAGCACGGCCCCAGGCTGGGGATCAAAGACGACGGGTTGGCCAAATGCTTCATGCAAGGGACCGCGCGTCAGTTCTTCCACGCCCTTCACTTCTTGCGCACTGGCCTTCTCAGTTCCTGGCCAGGCAATGCCGATTAGGAACGCAACCGAAGCGAAGATGGAACTCCGGTGAAAAAAGAAACCGAGCATGACCTGGCTCCAATAAGGATAAAACGGGCGGCTCTCAGATTGCAGTTGCAAAAAGGCTCTTCACCAAATGCAAGTTGCGTGCCCAGTGTTCCCGAAATGTCCGCTGTTAGCCTTCAGCAAGTTCTTCCAGCTAACTAAGTTCGAAAGACATGGAGATCAGATCTTGAATTGAAATCGGCTCGTTTTGAACCGAAAAAGGTATCTCTCGTTGCTTCCAGGCTCTTCGAAAAGGGCTGACGGATTGAATCTTTCCGGCTCGAAATCCCCGCATTTTCTCGTATCGTAAGGGTTTCGATTTTCCTTACGGGGTCGCAGAGTAGTCATGGAAGCAGGCATTGTTGGTTTGCCGAATGTGGGAAAAAGTACCCTCTTCAACGCCCTCACCTCTTCGAAAAACGCTCAGAGTGCGAATTTTCCGTTCTGCACGATTGAACCGAACGAGGGGATCGTTCCGGTTCCGGACAATCGACTGGCGAGGATCAGCAAGTACATCACGCCGAAAAAACTGGTGCCGACAGCCCTCAAACTCGTCGACATCGCGGGCATCGTCAAAGGGGCGAGCGAAGGCCAAGGACTTGGCAACAAGTTCCTGACGCACATCCGTGAGGTCGATGCGATTCTTCAAGTAGTCCGCTGCTTTGAAGATCCCGACATCGTCCATGTCGCCGGCAAGGTCGATCCGCTCTCCGATATCGAGACCGTCGAAATCGAACTGATGCTCGCGGATATCCAGACTCTCGACACCGCCCTGCCCAAAGCGGAACGCACGGCCAAGAGCGGCGACAAGGAAGCCGCCATTCGCGTCGAGGCGATCCGTAAATGCCAGGCTCATCTGGCGACGAACGAACCGCTTCGCAAGTTAAAACTCGACCCGGCCGATGCCAAGGCGATTTCGAGTTTCGGCCTGATGAGCGCGAAGCCGATTCTCTATGTCGCGAATGTCGATGAAACGGACCTCGCCGGCCAAGGCCCGCTAGTCCAGAAGGTCCGCGAGTTCGCGGCCAAGGTCGGCGCGGAGGTCGTGCCGGTTTGCGCCAAGCTGGAAGCCGAGATCGCGGAACTCGACCCCGCCGACCGCCAGGAGATGCTCTCGGCGTCGGGCCTGACGCAACCAGCACTGGAAGTTCTGGTGCGCGCGGCCTATCGCGTCCTCGGCCTACAAAGCTACTTCACGGCAGGCGAAAAAGAAGTGCGTGCCTGGACCATCCCGGTGGGTGCGACGGCCCCGCAAGCTGCCGGGGTGATCCACTCCGATTTCGAAAAAGGCTTCATCCGTTCCGAGGTCTACACGCTTGCGGATCTGGAGACTTACCAGAACGAGAAGGCGATCCGTGCCGCCGGAAAACTGCGGGTCGAGGGGAAGAGCTACGTGATGCAGGATGGGGATATTTGCCACTTCTTGTTTAATTGATGGGGCGATGTAAGCGATATTTCCGCAAACCATCGGTTCCGAAATCGACATCGGAACGTGATGCCACAAGGCGAACTTTGCTAGCCTTTTCGATCGGAACGTTGTTGAAACCGCAATGCTGAAAATCCTTCGACCTTCCTTTGTTTTTCTCCGTCTAAATCAAAGCCACGAAGCTGCGGCTTTAATATCGAACTTCAAACCCTGCGTTCAAGCCATGGACGAAGTAATCGGTATGGACGAACAACGGTTGCGGGTCGCGCGGCCCGAGGACAGGGCCGCGACCGGGGAGTTGTGAGGGATTGAGGTGATTATCCATTTGGTCGCCGGGACAAAGGACCTTGTGCCAGTAGAGGCAGCTATACCCGAGGCTGACAGCGAAGAAGTCGGTAGCCTGGCAGCGAAGCTTGAACGAGGCTTCAGGGACGAGTGTGAAACGGTTGGTCGCTTCACTGCCGCTGTTGCTGGCTTGGGCCAGAACCGGGCCGGGCAATAGACCCGCGTTGGCCGTCCCGCCGGTGAGCGACGAGCCACTGATCGAACGCGATTGCCGTGTTTCGCCAAGAGCTAGTTTGTTGGTGTAGAGAATACTCCAGCGGCCGCTCTCCAGGGCCAACCGCAAGCCGAGTTGACCGCCGTAAAACTGGTTTCGCGTGCTGAAATCGCAGGAACCAACTGCGTACGTGGCCGGGTCGTTGACCAGCGACAAGCGGTTCTCCAGATAAACGCGATCGTTCAGGTCGAGGTAACGGAAGCCGAATAGCAAGTCACTACGGATCGACACATTGCCGAGAGGTGCCGTCACACCGAGCGCGAAGTTGCCTTCAAGTCCCCATAACTGACTCTGTCCGATCGCAGTTGCTGTGCCGTTTACCAATGCGGGCACGCTGAATGGCAGCGCCTGAGCGACATTCTGCGGATCGGAAAACGGGATATAGGTCGCCGGGCCGCCGTTGGTCGATTGAAAGAACTGGCGTGCGTTCCCCTGTTCAAGAAAGAATCCCGTGGCTTCGATGGAGAGTGTGTCGTCGCTAAGCCAAGCGCCGAGGGTGGCCCGCGCGCCTGACAGGCCGCTGAACTCGAACTTGTGATTGCCCATGATCACGTTGGTGCCCGATTGGCCGAGCGCGCCCGGGTTGGCGTTGCCGCGATTGCCTGTAGTCAGCGTGGCCGGCTTCAGACAGACCGGTTTGCACCACCATAACAGGTAGTCGGCCGAGCCCCAAATGCGTGGGCCAGACTGCTCGACTGCCATCAGCGTTGGCATCGCCAAATTCGAATTCGACGGACCGTAGGCAGCCGGGAGATCTTCACCATGCACGGGTTGGACGACTAGGAGAGCGAGCAAGGCTGCGGGCAATAGATAATGTCGCATGTTCTTCCCCGGCTTGAATTTCGAGCCTTTCAGTCTGTCATCGGAAACAGATCAAATCGCGGTTCAATGAATCGGCAAAAGGGGGAAAATTTCACGGAGATGAGCAATATCGAACATCTGTAGAACGGAATTGGTTTGCCCAGTAATGGTGTCTGCTTGTGGGCTATGCAATTGGCGAAGGCAAATGAAATCATGAAACCACATCCCGGAATGGAGCGATGTTTCCAGGGATGGAGAGGAGAACACAGGACTAGAACCGTCGTTGGAACCCTCTGACCTTTCTAAACGGATTTGTATCATCTAAATAGCAAAGTCATCATCATCGCGTTCAAGAAATCCGCGCCGATGCAGTTCGGCGACAATCTCCTCGACGGCCTTACTGGGAGGCGATGCGGATGACTCGGCAATCAGGAGTTCGTCCGGCGAGAACTGCGATGCGATTGACGGCTGATCGCCGCCACTAAGCAGAACAATCAAGCCCGCGTCCAGAAGCACCTTGGCGACCTCGGCGGGTGGGAGGGTGCCGATTCCCTCCAGAACGTATGTGTGCCGACCTTCGGAGTACAGCTTCCGCTCCACGAGATGGGCGATCTCCCGGCCCGACTCTCCATGAAATGAGGCAAACGTCACCAGGCACGCTTTTTGTCCTTTGATCGCCGCTCGCGTTCGCCGGCTCACTTCCAGCGTTTGCCAGTTGGTGGCCTGAGATCGGCGAGTGCCGCGCAGCACCATCCCCGCACCCACGGTATTGTTGGTCAGCCGGTCGATCAGAATGAAGCCGCCCGTGTCGCGATTGTCGATGTAGGGGTCGAACGCGACCGCTCGATCGAGTTCCAACTCGCAGACACCGATTTCGTTCAGGTCCAGGTTGTCCGCCGGAACACGTTCGAGCGTGTTGACGTTGATCTTGTGCTTCAGTCCGACCAGCGTGGCTGCCACGGTCCTCGGGCCTATCTTCAAGAAGTAACTTCTCCCCCGCGTCATCGGGGTATCGATCATCCAGACCACGGTGGCTTCGAGCAAGTCGCCCACTTGAGCGGGTGCCGTCGCCAAACAGATCAGATCGCCCCGCGAGATATCAACTTCTTCGTCGAGCGTCAGCGTGATCGATTGATTCGCAACGGCCTTTTCCAGGTCGCGGCTCGAAGTGACGATCCGCGAGATCGTCGTTTCGCGTCCGGAAGGCAGCACGCGGATCCGCTGGCAGGGATAGACTTCTCCGCCGACAATGGTACCCGTGAAGCCCCGGTAATCCAGATTGGGGCGGTTGACCCACTGCACGGGCAACCTGAACGGCTGCTTCTGAAGTCTCTCCTCGTCGATCTGGATGGTTTCTAGAAGGTGCATTAACGTCGGGCCGGAGTACCAGGGCGTTTTCGGGCTTGGCTCGACGATGTTGTCGCCCTTCACCCCGGAAATGGGGATAACGCGAATGTCCTCCAGGCCGATTTTTTCGGCGAAAGCCCGGTACTCCTTCTCGATGCGGTCGAAGGGTTCGCGGGAGTAGTCGACGAGGTCCATCTTGTTGATGGCGAGAATCACATGGCGAATGCCGATGAGTGAGACGAGATAACTGTGGCGTCGCGTCTGCACCAGGACGCCCTTGCGGGCATCAATTAGGATGATCGCCAGGTCTGCCGTGGACGCTCCGGTGATCATGTTGCGGGTATATTGCTCGTGGCCAGGCGTGTCCGC
>JAIOQJ010000528.1 GCA_021413475.1 Planctomycetota bacterium
TCGAGATGGCCGAGATCGATCGCGAAGGGCTCGACAAGCAGGACCGCAAGTATCTGGAAACAATCGTCGGCGTCTTCGGCGGCGGGCCAACTGGCGTTGAAGCGATCGCGGCCACGATGAACTTACCGGCCGACACGCTCAGCGACGAGATCGAACCGTATCTCCTGCGCGAGCAGTTCATAATTCGAACGCCGCGCGGTCGGGTGGCGACTCCGAAGACATTTCAACTCCTGGGTAAACCGATGATCGTGAACGAGGATGAACTCCCGAAAGGAACTCTCTTCAATTGATCGGCCGGTTTTCCTTGATCTGGAGCGGCTTCGCGATTACGCTATTGCTTCGATGGAAAATCAAACACACCCTCCAGAACGGCCGACGGCTTATCGCTTCGCCGTCCTGACCTATCTTTGTCTTCTCACCTTCATCCTCTATCTCGATCGCGTTTGCATCGGCCAGGCGGGGCCGGCGATCCAGCGCGAAATGGGGTTGACCGAAAAGGAACTTGGCTACGTCTACGCCTCGTTCACGCTGGCCTATGGCCTGTTCATGGCCGCCGCAGGAAGATTAGGCGATCGATTCGGCTCGCGGGGCGTACTGGTCGCCATCGTCCTCTGGTGGTCGGCATTCACCGCCCTGACGGGTGCTTGCACCGGTTTCTTGATGTTAATTGTCGTCCGCTTTATTTTCGGAGCCGGGGAAGCCGGAGCGCTGCCGAACTGCGCCCGCATCCTCAACCGCTGGTTCCCGGCGGAGTCGCGAGGCTTGCCACAAGGGCTTCTCAACACCGCCGCGCTCGTTGGCGGAGCGATCGCTCCGTTCGCGGCCGCGCGCTGCATGGATCTTCTCGACCGCGAACTTGCGCCATTCTTCATCGAACATTTCGGGGCCGCCCCGGTCGGCTGGCGCTGGACCTTCGTCCTGTTCGGCATTCTCGGCCTGATCTGGGCCGCGTTTTTCTGGCTCGTCTTTCGCGATGACCCGGCTATCCATCCAAAAGTAAACGATGCCGAGCGGGAATACATCGCGCGAGGCCGTGAAAAAGAAGGACCGTCGGGGCCCCAGCCGCCCGTTCCGTGGAAAATTGTTCTGAGTAGCCGCAACGTCTGGCTGCTCGGCTTGATTGTCAGTTGCGCGTCATTCGCGTCGTACTTGTACATGTTCTGGTTTCCCGCCTATCTCCAAAAAGGACGCGGCATCGAAAAAGTGCAATCGGGCGATTACGCCAGCTTGGTCTTGATGGGCGGAGCACTCGGCAGCGTTGTGAGTGGTCTGCTCAGTGACAAGGTGACGAGACTGACCGGCGGCAAGAAACGATCGCGATCTTACATCGGTTCCACGGCATTATTCTCGGCGTCCATGGCCTTGCTCGTCGCCACCCATTGCGAAAGCACTCTGCTGTTCAGCCTGATCGTCTCACTCGCTTTTTTCCTGATGATGACGCAAATCGCCACTTGGTGGGGAGCGGTCAGCGATATCAGCGGCATGCATATGGGAACGTTATTCGGGCTGATGAACTCGATGGGAGTCGTCGGCGGGATCGGGGCTCAAGTCTTTTTCGGCTGGATGGCGGACAAGAAATCGAAGCAGGGATTTACCGGACGAGCCCAGTGGGATCCGGCCCTCGACTATTTCGTGATGGCACTGATATTGGGGTCGATTTCGTGGTTGATCGTGAACACGAACAAATCGGCAGTGGAAAAATAACGGACTCATCGAGATCCGCGAAATGTGCGATCTGACGCGGAGTAAGATGAAATCTTACTCAGCCTTCACTTTTTTCACTAAACGGATCTTTCTTCGAAACAAAAACCGCACCGATCGCATCGAGCCGTATCGCCGGCTTGCGGATCCCTTTTTCGAGGGCTGCCGAGATGGCCTCATCGACTTTCAATTCGAGTTTCTCTTCCTTACGTTGAGCGGGTGCCAGGAACGCGATCCGGCTCTGGCGTTGGGCTAGGCGGATGGCGGCGGCGCGGGCGGCCAAATCCGCTTTCTCTTTCGTTAGTTCCTTGAGGCCAAGTTGCGTTCGCAACGCAGCTTCGGCGGCATCGCGGGCTTTCTCGCAAAGGAGAACCCATTTCGCGGCGGGGTAATCCTTATCGAGTACCGCCCAGCGTTCGTGATTGACGTTGTAGTCCCGGCCGCCACCCTGCCCTTTGTTGTACGGCTCCGCGAAAATCGCTAGCTTTTTCGCGTCGGTGATTGGCTTCATGTCCGCGCCCAGCCAGATCGTCTGCATGATCGGCGGGAAGAGTTCGTCGCTCTGCCGGCGGATCGATTCGGTGGTCAGGTTCGGCTTCTTTTTGAGGATCTCGCGGGCCGGGATGATGTCCGTTTCCACGAGGAAATCGAACCGAAACGCGAGTTCTGCAGACTTGGCGGCCGGCTGATTGGGCCGATGTTTCCAGAGGGCGAAGCACAGGCCGCGGTCGTCCCAGCGGACGTAATCGCCCAGGGCATCGATAAACGGATCGCCGATCCAGCCGACGGCAATCGGCAAGGCCAGGCTTTTCCGTGGGCCCTTTTCGGGGAAGTAATCAACGAGTACCCGCCGCTTCTGCGCGGTATGGCGATCGAAGGTGATGGGGTAAATACTCGGCCGCATCCAGTCGGGGGCGAGGCGGTCGATCACGCCGGTGAATTTGCGTTCGAGCCGGCTGACCGGCATCAGCGTCTGGTGCCCCTGCTTGGGCCGTTGGAACCAGTAACGGCGAACCGGGTCGCTGGCTCCGCTGGCTCCCCAGTCGCCGAAATGAAGCTGGCCGACCACGAAGTTCTGCGTCGCCTCGCGCCATTCGTCCTTCTTGCGAAGTTCCGCCAGCCGTAGCCGTTCGGAGAAGTCGCGATCCTGTACCTCGCTCACTTCGATGGCATCGAGTTCGTCGAGGATCTGAATCCGCCGCAGTTCTTGATGAACGGCCCCGGCCTCGCCGCCAAGCCGGGCTTGGGCTTGGGAAAGAGCGGTGACGCCTTCCATCAACAAATCGCGGCGAATCGTCGTCATTTCCTGATCGATGAGATACTGCAAGCTGGCGATCGATTGCTCGAAGACGCCGAAGCCCATGTCGAGGCAACCGGCCCAGGCCCGAAACAGATCTCCCTGCAACGCGGCCGGGGCGAAGGAGCGGATCGCCTGCCCTACGCCGTAGCGGTCGAGCCGGCCGAGACGTTGTTCGATCCGGTTCGGCGCGAACGGCAGGTCGCCGTGCAGGAGGATCATCCTTGAGCCTTGCAGATTCAGGCCGTCTTCCGCCTGCCGATCGCAGACGAGCACCCGGCAGGCTGGGTCGCTGAGAAACCGCATCCAGCCTTCGCGTTCCTGCTGATGCCGTTCGACGGCCGGGCCAAGTTTCGGTCGTAAGAAGGACGCCAGCCGATCCGCCGTCGCGGGGAGGCTGACGAAGAGCACGACCTTCGCGGGCTTCTCCGGGTTGGCCGTGGTATCGAGAAGTTGCTTCAGAAGATCGTGAATGGCCGTGTGTCGGGTGTCGCTCTTGATGGCCGCGACCGTCTCGCGGATTTTCGCGAGCACCGGCCCCTCGCCGTGCGGCTTCGGCGTCGATTTCACCAGATCGATTTCCGCGTCGGTCAGGCCGAGCGTCTTGATCGTCTTGCGGTCCTCGCCGAGCCGGAAGGCGAGGATCGCATCGAGGGCCAGCGGATCGCTCTGGCCGATTTGCGCCAGAAACATGAACAATTCCGCCCACTTGCGCGGCCCTTCATTCTCCGGATCCTTGACCTTGGAGACCGCCAGTTGCCGCCAATCATCGAGTTGGCGTTCGATCTCGGCCCGAACCGGATCGTCGTAATCGAAAAGGCGTAGGCCGACCCTGCCGGGGAGCAGGCTTTCCGTTTGCTCCTGCCCGCGGCGGTTGCGCAACAACCGGCGGTGCAGCTTGTACGTCTCGCTCAGATGGGCGCGAATCGCCCGGATCAAGCTGACGCGTTCCGGATCGTCGAGCGGCTTCTCGTCATCAAGGTACGGCTTCAATTCCTTGCCGAGTTCCTTCAGGCGGTCGTCGTCGGGGAACATTTCCTGAAGGTGTTCGAGGCTGCTTTCCAGGAAGCTGCCGGCCTCGGTCTCCGTGAAGACGTGAAACAACTCGGCCACGTGCTGCCAGCGTTCGACGCGTTTGCGAAACGCTTTCAGATCGCCGAGGGGATAGATGACCGGGTCGAGAACATGGAGCATCGCCTGGAACGCGGCCTCGTTGTGCAAGAGCGGCGTGGCGGAGAGCAACAGCAATCGGTCGGCCTTAAGAGCGATCTTGCGGATGGCCATGAAATGGGCTCGCTCGTCGCTATCCTTTGCGGCCGAGACCAGCGTGGCGATGTGATGCGCCTCGTCGATGACGAGCATCCCGCCTTCCTTGGGGAATTCCTTCACGGCTTCCAGATCGCCGTGGCCCGCGACGTCGATGGTGTCGTCCACGAGGTTGCCGAGGTGAAACTTGTAATTGAGTTCCTCCCGCCATTGCTCGACCAGATGCGGCGGCACCAGAATCAACACCCGATGGTCGCGCGGCCGATCGAGCACGTATTGCCGAATCAGAATGCCCGCCTCGATGGTCTTGCCCAGCCCCACCTCGTCGGCCAGCAGATAGCGTTGCACGGGATCCTGCAACACCCGGCGGACCACTTCGATCTGATGGTTTTCGAGATCGATCACGGACGAAAGCAACCCGGCCATGCCCGCGCATGCAGCCCGTTGTTCGACGAGGGCCCGAACAAAACCCGCCCGCGATTCATGGAAGAACGGCGTTTCGTTGACACGGGAGGCCAGGTGCCCGGTCGGATCCTCGATGGAAAGATCCCAGCGGACGAAGAGATGCTTGCACAGAATCTCCTCCTTACGCCCGTTCGGAAACGCGACGAGATACTTATCGCTGATGGGCACCAAAGCCCGGCCGGGATACCAGAGTTCGGTCTCGGGATCCTGATAATGGACGCGAGTTTGCTCGTCGAGCACGACGCCCGAGACACTGTCGAGATCGACCACCTCGCGATGCCGCTTCGCCGCGGCGGGAGAGTCGAAGTACTCGATGGTCGCTTTCTTCCTCTTCACCGCCACCAATTTGCCGACGCCCAGGGGGTTCAGCCGCGTGCGGACAAAGAGATGGAGGGGCAGCATGAAATGAGTTTCTCGAAGGTGAAGATCGGGACGCGGAGGTGAGGGTGTTTTATGGGAAATGTGGGGGAATGACTGCTGATATGCCCATTCATCCCCGTATCATGACATTCGACCTCTCTAGAAAACCTCGCCCTCTCCGCGGGCCATCTCATGAAAATACACCAGGTGCTGACCGTCTGCCTGCTGCTGGGAACTGCCGTCTCCATGCGCGCCCAAGACGATCCC
>JAIOQJ010000582.1 GCA_021413475.1 Planctomycetota bacterium
CATCCCCGACTTCAAGATGGCCAAGAAGTACGTCGAACGCCGCATCGATCAGTTGACGGCCGAGGGAATCAAGTTCGTCACCGGCGCGGACGTCGGCCGCAACATCGACGCTCAGGAACTGAAGGCGAACAACGACGCCATTCTGCTCACGGTGGGGGCGACGCAGTCGCGTGAACTCGAAATCCCCGGCCGTGAGTTGAAGGGCGTGCAACTGGCGATGCCGTTCCTCACGCAGCAGAACCGCCGCGGCTTCGGCGATCACGTCAACGGCACAGCGGTTCTCGCGACCGGCAAGAACGTCATCATCATCGGCGGCGGCGACACGGCAGCGGATTGTCTCGGCACCTGCCTCCGCCAACAGGCCCGCTCGGTGATGCAACTCGACTACAATCCCCGCCCCCCCGAGAACGAGAACCCGGAAACCCCGTGGCCGTTATGGCCGAAGATCCTGCGCATCACTCCGGCCCATGAAGAAGGCGGACGCCGCGACTGGCAGATCAAAACCAAGCATTTCGCGGGGGACGACAAGGGGAACGTGAAGGAACTGCACGCGGTCCGCGTTCACCAGTATTTCGACGAAGCCGGCGATCGGCAATTCGAGGAACTCCACGGTTCGGACATCGTCTTCCCCTGCGAACTGGTACTGCTCGCCATCGGCTTCTCCGGCCCGGAACCGGTGCTGCCCAAGGCGCTGGGTTTGAAGATGACGGAGAACGGAGCCATCAAAGCGAACGGCGCTTACGAGACCTCGGTGCCGGGCATTTTCGCGGCAGGCGATTGCCGGCGTGGGCAATCGATTGTGGTCTGGGCGATCGCCGAGGGCCGCGAAGCGGCACGATCGGTGGATGAGTTTCTGACTGGGCGCAGCAGTTTTCTGCGGGCGAGGGATCGGTCGCCGTTGGTGGTGGTGGCGAGGTAGATCCAAGAAGAAAAATACATATCACGAAAGCACGAAAGGATGAAAGCACGAAAAAAGGCAATTTCAGCCCGCTTTTTCGTGCTTTCATCCTTTCGTGCTTTCGTGATAATGTTCTTTGATGACATTCACACCTCCGGATGCACCCACGGCTCGCGATACGGCCGACGCAGCAACTTATTCGCCTCCGCATCGCCAACGATTTGATGCTTCTCCGCATCCCACGTCAGCGTCCGTTTCACATCCATGGCGATATTGGCGAGGATGCACGACGCGGTCGAGATGTGCCCTTGCTCGATATCCGCGACCGGCTTGCTTCGTTCCGCGATTGCTTTCAGGAAATCCTTCATGTGGACGCGAATCGCGGGGGCGACCGGTATTTCGAGATCCGCTTCCGTCTTGTCTTCGGGGTACTTGTCGACTTCATCCAGATAATCGCGATGGATCGCTTCACCTTTGCCGAACGGCGTGAAGTCATAACTGAACACGCTCACTTTCAGAGTACCCTTTTCGCCGTAAAAGGTCGCTCCCCAGGGATATTTGGGATCAGCCGAGTGGCCGTAGGTGCGATGCTGCCAGACTACGGGAAGATCGCCGAAATCGAAGGTGGCGGTCTGCGTGTCGGAGATGTTCGACCTGGCCTCTTTCTGCACTAAAATACCGCCCGACGAACTGACCCGTTTCGGCCAGCCGAGATCGAGCATCCAGCGCACCGTGTCGAGCATGTGGATGCACATATCGCCGACGATGCCGTTGCCGTACTCCTTGAACGCTCGCCACCAGCCGCGATGCGGCAAGGCCACTCCCTTCGCATTCGGAGGGGCATCGTACGGCCGCAGCGGCGCGGGACCGGTCCACATTTCGTAATCGAGATACTCGGGCGGCTTGCTGACCGGCGGCGTGGCCTTGTTTCGCATGTGGTAGTAGCACTGGATCTCGACGAGGCCAATCTTGCCGAGCAAGCCCGGCTTGATGATCCGGTCGCGTGCATCAATCAAGTGAGGCGTGCTCCGCCGTTGCGTGCCGACTTGCACCACGCGTTTGTGTTTGCGGGCCGCTGCGAGCATGGCCTGACCTTCGACGATGTCGGTGCTGATCGGCTTCTGCACGTAGACGTCGGCACCCGCTTCCACGGCCGCGATCATCGGCAAGGCGTGCCAGTGATCGGGCGTGTGAACTAGCACGATGTCGAGGTCTTTCTCTTTCAACATCTCGCGGTAGTCGCCGTAGGTTCGCGGCTTCTTCTTGTTGGCCTGCCTTTGCGACACCATCTCGGCGGCCTCGGCGAGCATTTTCTTGTCCACATCGCAAAGCGACACGACCTCGACCGGCGCAACTTGCATCAAGCGGACCAAGTCGCACTTGCCGTACCAGCCCGTGCCGATGAGGCCGACGCGCGGCTTCATGTCGGCAAAAGCGAACGAATCCGCGGCGGACATGGCCAAACCGGCGGCGGACGACACGGCAATAAATTGACGGCGGTTCATTTGAAAGCCTCTGAAGGAGAGAATTGACCGGGATAGTCTAAGCGAAAAGAAGAGAGACGGGCTCAAGAAAAGCTTGCGAAATCAAAAACCATTTCACCACGAAAAACACGAAACACACGAAAGAAGAACGGAAAGCTCCGTAAGAGCAGGCGAAGCGGAATTGAGATCTCTCATCTTGCGAGTTTTCTTTTTGCCTTCGCTTTTTTTCGTGTGTTTCGTGTTTTTCGTGGTCAAGGCCTTTGATTGACTTCAATCCGACCAGTTATCTCCCCTCCCCATTCGCGGTTAATCCATAAGAAAACCGCTTGTTCTGCTTGAACGGGGAGGCATGCCATGAGCAATGGAACGATTCAGAAGCGTCTTTCGGAAATCCGCGGCAAGGTCGAGAACGCCCAGCGGCTGAGTTTCGATGACGGCTTGTTTCTTGACAAGAACGCCGACCTACCGACGCTGGGAGAGTTGGCGAATATCGTCCGAGAACGGAAGAACGGCAACGTCACGTACTACAACGTCAACGAGCATCTCAATCCCACCAATATTTGCGTCTATCGATGTACGTTCTGCGCCTTCCGGTCCGATCTGAAGGATCCGCGCGGTTACAAGATGTCCGATGAGCAGATGCTGGAACGGGCTCGCGAAGCAGACAGCCGTGGCTGCACGGAGCTCCACATCGTCGGCGGCCTACACCATCAGGCCCCGTACGAGTGGTATCTGAACATCATCAAGATCATCCATCGCGAATTCCCCGACTTGCACCTGAAAGCTTGGACGGCAGTGGAATGGGACTGGTTCGCCCGGATGACGGGAAGACCCACCAAGGATCTGATCGCGGAGATGCGAGATGCGGGCCTGGGTAGCTTGCCCGGCGGCGGGGCGGAGATTTTTCATCCTGAAATTCGGCCGAAGATCTGCGAGTACAAGGCCGACGCCTCGATTTGGTTGCGGATTCACCGCGAGGCCCACGAACTGGGGCTCCGTTCCAACGCGACGATGCTCTACGGCCATATCGAGAGCATCGAGCATCGCCTCGATCACATGATCCGCCTACGCGAACTTCAAGATCAAACCGGCGGCTTTCAGACGTTCATCCCGCTCGCGTTCCATCCCGACAACACCCGGCTGTCGCACATCCCCAAGCCAAGCGGCTTGATGGATCTGCGCACGAGGGCTCTGAGCCGTCTGATGCTCGATAATGTCCCGCACATCAAGGCGTACTGGGTGATGCTCGGCATCCAGATCGCTCAAGTGTCGCAGAGCTATGGAGCGGATGATATCGACGGCACTGTCGTCCACGAGAAGATCTACCACGAAGCCGGCTCCGATTCGCCGCAAGAAATGACGGTTGCTTCGCTTAGACGGCTGATCGAAGAATCAGGCCGCGTGCCGGTGGAACGCGATACGCTCTATCACGAAGTGATCCGCGAAGCGGGCAGGAATTGGAAGCAGGGACGGCAGTTGTTGAGTGTGGGGTGAAATGAGAGTTTTGGCGAGCCGGTCGCCAAAAACTATAGCGTCACAATCGCACTTCCCCAAGTCAACCCGCCGCCAAACGCCACGAGCAAAACTGTATCGCCCGGTTTCGCGCGGCCCTCCCGGATCGCTCCATCGAGGGCAATCGGCACCGATGCCGCCGAAGTATTGCCGTAGCGATCGAGATTGATCATCACTTTTTCAACGGGAAAACCCGTGGAACTCAAGGCCGAATCGATGATCCGCCGATTCACTTGGTGGGGGACCATCAGATCGATTTTGAGCCCGAGCCGCTCGACCATCAACGTCGCTTCTTGAATCAATTCGACCATCCGGTACACGGCGAAACGGAACACTTCCCGGCCGTGAATCCGAACGTGTTCAACGGTAGCCTCGCCCGGCGCTGCTTGCTTGATGACCCTGGCCGGTGCCTGGATCAGATTTTGATTTACTCCGTCGGAATACAAACTAATGTACTGTATGCCGCTTGTCTCTTGGTCGGACGCCGAGAGAACCGCGGCCCCCGCCCCGTCGCCGAAGAGAATGCAGGTGTTGCGGTCCGTAAAATCCATCGCCCGCGACAGGACTTCGGTGCCGACGATCAGGACGTTCTTGGCCGTGCCGGAACGGATGAACTGATCGCCGATCGACATAGCGTAGATGAATCCGGTGCAAGCGGCGGAAATGTCGAAGGCGGGAATCTGACGACAACCGAGGGCCGCCTGGATGGTACAGGCATTCGCCGGCGACATCATGTCGGGCGTGATGGTAGCGCAGATGATAAGGTCAATTTCGTGAGGATCGAGTTTGGCTTTGGAGAGCGCCTTGCGAGCGGCGGCTATCGCAAGAGTGGCGGAGGTTTCACCGGGTGAGGCGAACCGTCGTTCGTGAATTCCCGTGCGCGTACGGATCCACTCGTCCGATGTGTCGATCGTGCGAACGAATTCGTCGTTGGCAACAATCCGGGACGGCAAGCAACTTCCCGTTCCGCGCAACACGGTTTTCGTCTTCCGGTTCATTCCATCTCATGACCACGGTAGCGAACTTAATTGACGATCCGGTTTGATCTTAGAAGTTTCACTGAGACGCTTCCACACGAAAATCAACGGGAAGCCTCTCCGCTCGACTGCAAATTCGCTCGTGAATTTGTTTGATCGCCCACGCTGCAGCCTCGCGAATGAGCGGTTCGTCGTCTTGAAGTGACTTTTGCAATGCAGGTAGGGCTATTTCATCACCACGATTGCCGAGCACAATAGCCGCGTTGCGCAATAGCCCTTTTCGCTTGGCGCGCCAGAGGGCGGTTTCGCGGAATCGCTTGCGAAATTCCGACTCGCTCAGTCCCAGCAACTCGATCGGATCGAGTGCCGCCAGTTCGTCTTGTCGGGGTAAAGACGATGGGCGAGTCTTGCCGTTCCAGGGGCAAACCTCCTGACACACGTCGCAACCGAAGAGCCAATCGCCCATCCCGACACGGAACCCCTCGGGGATGGCTGTTCGCAGCTCGATGGTGAGATAGCTGATGCACCGGCGGGAATCGAGCCAACCGGGACCTTGAAACGCCTGAGTCGGGCAGGCATCGAGACACGCGGTACACGA
This sequence comes from Planctomycetota bacterium, assembly GCA_021413475.1. Taxonomy (GTDB): domain Bacteria; phylum Planctomycetota; class Planctomycetia; order Gemmatales; family Gemmataceae; genus JAIOQJ01. The sequence goes on from JAIOQJ010000582.1 coordinate 5,470, forward strand.
TCCGCAATGGCTATCGAAATGGGGATCATCAGGCCGCAGATCGAGATCGACGAGCAACGCCCCGAGAAAGAAGAAACTGCCTTGGTGCTTGTTCAACAACAACGTGTTCTTGCCGAACCAACCAAGTCCTGCCCGCCGCGCGAAGTCCCGTTCCAGGAGCGGCGCGGAATCGACGACTCCTCGCCCCTGGCAGCCAGGCGATTCCTTTTTCAGCCAATCGAGCAAGTGATCGAGTTTGTCCCAAATCACATCGTGATAGTCAGGACCGCGCGCGTAACGTGCAACACGACCCGGTTTGCTTTCACTCTTCGAATCACGCATGCCCCCTTCTGAGTAAGTCATGCCGAGCATTAATACCGAGCGAACATTGGCGAGGATCGACTCGGGATGCCGACGTGCCGCAGCGTTCGAGTGCATGTACACCATCTCGCCCGCGTAGCCGCGATCAAGCCACTCAGTGTAGCGATCGAACCCGTCGGCGTCAGTCGCCTTGGCGATCCCGGCGAGATCGAAGCCGAGGGATTGGGCTTGCTGCTTGAGACGAGTTTCGAGCATGGTGCAGAAACTGCGGAGTCATTAAGTTTGTAGTGACCCGCTTTAGCGGGTCTTGGCGACCAGACCCGCTAAAGCGGGTCACTACGAACGAATAGGAACGGCCACTAATCCAACTTCACCTTCGCACCAAAGTCCTTCTTCTCGGCACTAATGAAGTACGTCGAGCAGGCCGCATCGATGAGGTCGGGGCTAAAATTCACTCGTTCCATATTATATTTCGCGAGACTCACCATTTGGTCGAGAATGTCGCGCGGCTGACACATACGGAAAGGCCGCTTCGTCGGGCGATACCATTTCTCGATCAGGTAATCGATCCCCAGCGGGTCAATCTCCACCCGACGTGCTTTGCAGACGATCGCCCAAATTTGCCGAAATTGCGACTCGTCCGGGTCGCGGATTTCGATCTTGTACTTGATCCGGCGGAGAAAGGCTTCGTCCGCGAGTTGGGTCGGATCGAGGTTCGTCGAGAAAATCAGCAACTGGTCGAACGGTACCTCAATCTTCGTGCCGGCCACCGTGGTCAAGTAATCGTAACGTTTTTCGAGCGGCACAATCCAGCGGTTGAGCAGGTCCATCGGCCGAAGCTGCTGCCGGCCGAAGTCGTCGATCATAAGGATGCCGCCGTTCGCCTTCATTTGCAACGGGGCTTCGTAGAACTTGCCGGTGTCGTTGTACTTCAGGTCAAGCATCGGCATGGTCAACTCACCGCCGACCACGATGGTGGGCCGTTTCACCTTGATGAAACGATGATCGAAGTTCGACGACTTGCGCAGGACGCTCTCGATGCCGCCTTCGCCGACGGGTTCTTCCTCGATCGGAGCATGCAAAATCGGATCGTAGACTTTGATGATCTGGCCGTTCGCTTCGACGGCATGCGGCAAATAGATGGAGTCGCCCATCAGACGGGTGATGCGCTCGGCAATGCTGGTCTTGCCGTTGCCGGGGTAGCCGAAAAAGAAGATTGACGCGGCTGAGTTGATAGCGGGGCCAATCTCGTTGAAGACCGTATCAGTGATAACCAGATCTTCGAACGCCCGCTGAATGCTCCGCCGGGTCACGATGAGCTTTTTGATGCTCTGGGCGAGAACGGACTCGACATAATCCTCAAACGGCACGGGAACCGGCCCGATGTAGCTGGTCTTGGCCAGGGCGTCTTGAGCCGCGGCCGTCCCCTTCGGAGGCTTCAATTCGTAGATGTACGAAGCATCGCCGCTGCTGCCTCGCTGGCCGACGATGTCGATCAACGTCTGTTTTCGCATGGCGGGTAGAATCGGTGCCAAGGCCGCGAAAGGAATGCACAATTCCGAAGCCAGGTCGCTACCCGTGAGTTGCCCACGATTGTAAATCGTGCGCATGACGGTTTCGAAGAGAAACGGCAGCGACAGACCGAGGTCTTCCCATTTGGTCGGATTGCGAGGCAAATAGGGGTTCGTAATCTTCGGAACCGCTTCTTCGCTCTCGGGTGGCGGGTCGCCGAGCAGGGTTACGCCATCAAGTCCGCCCCGTTTCATCGCGTCGGCATGGAGGACGTCATAGTGGTGCTTGTGCAAAGTCAGATGGCGGATCGCCTCGATGTCTTTCTTTTTC
>JAIOQJ010000583.1 GCA_021413475.1 Planctomycetota bacterium
CGCTTGCGGCGGAGCGTGAAATGCGCTCCGCCGCAAGCGGCTCTTTTGCGTTCCGGATCAAAGTTGCCACGGCGATGTTCCGCCGTAAAGTAAACGACTGACTGATCGCCCTCATGATCGAACGCCATTTCATCGAGCCACAACAGGAGGAGCTTCCCATGGCCCATTCGTTACCGACTCTGCCGTACGCCTTCAACGCTCTCGAGCCGCACATCGACGCCCTGACGATGGAGATTCACTCGCAGCGCCATCACAAGGCCTACGTCGACAATCTGAACAAGGCCCTCGACGGCCAGGCCGATCTTGGTTCCAAGTCGATCGAGCAATTGCTCCGCGAGATCAAGAGCGTGCCGGATTCGATCCGCCAAGCGGTGATCAACAACGGCGGCGGCCATGCCAATCACTCGCTCTTCTGGACCATCATGGCCCCTGGTGCCGGCGGCAAACCGAGCGGACCGCTCGCCGACGAGATCACCAAGGCCTTCGGCGATTTCGCGGCTCTACAAGCCAAGATCAAGGAAAACGCCCTCGGCCAATTCGGCAGCGGCTGGGCCTGGCTCGTGTGGGACGGCAGCAAACTCCAAGTCGTTCGCCGTCCCAACCAAGATAGCCCGCTGATGGAAGGCCTCGTCCCGGTCCTCGGCGTCGACGTGTGGGAACACGCGTACTATCTGAAGTACCAGAACAAGCGTGCCGATTATGTCGATGCGTGGTGGAACACCGTGAATTGGGCCAATGTCGCGGAGCGTTTCGCGAATGCGAAGGCGGGGAAGTGAGCTAATGTCGCGGACACGAAGTGCTGGCGGAAATTGCGTTTCTTGTCAGCATTTCGTCATTTCGCATTTGCCGATCTGATTTTCATGTCTCGATTTCTTCCCGATCGCAAGTCTGGCTATTGATCGTCAGGAAATGAAGTTCCGCTATTTATTCGTAACAAAACGCTACGTATTCGTAACAGAATGCTACCCATTCGAAACAAAACGTTACCTATTCGTAACAAAACGCCACCTGTTCGTAACAAAAAAAGTGCCATTCGTAACAGGGAGGTGTCTGGGTTTGATGTTACGAATGGGACGTGAGTGGAAACGACTTACCTGACGATCAATAACGGCAACCTTTGTCAGCACAAACCGAATGAGTGGCCGCGAATATCGACGACTTGTGATGCCGAGGCCACAGTATGATTTCCTCCGAAATCGCGAGCACAATTGTCACGATTTCTTGAGGATTGACATAAAAAATCCCAACGAGCGAGAACATTCGGCATTACGGCCGTAATTCACTTGCGATTGGCTAGGGTGGTCTGCAAAATGAGCGGGTCGTGGGAAGAACTTTCGAATGATGGAGCGTTCAATCATGCAATCGGAATCGCCGGCGCCCCTCGCATCAACCGGTTCGCCTGCCGAACGGCCGACGCGGATTCGCTGGTGGATTCTGGTACTGTCGTGCTCTGCCAGTTTTGTCCTTTACTTGCATCGTTATTCGTGGGGCATCATTAAGCCGGCTTTTCGAAACGAGAATCCTAGTCTCACGGATACGGAGATTGGCTGGCTCGACTCCGCCTTCAGCCTCACTTACGCGATCGCTCAAATTCCAGCGGGCGTGGCGGCGGACATGTTCGGGCCGCGGCTGGTCCTTGCCGCCATAATTTTGCTCTGGTCCGTGTCGGCTGCCGGCATTGCTTGGACGAGCGGCTTCTGGAATCTCTTTGGCGTTCGCGCCGTCTTCGGCCTCGCCCAGGCGGGGGCGCTTCCAGGCGTCAATAAAGTCGCTCGTAGCTGGTTTTCGCCCGCGGTTCGCACATCGGTTCAAGGCCTCATCGCGTCGATGGGTCGGTTCGGGGCGGCAGGATGCTCGGTTATCCTGGCGACGTTGCTGATTGGCGTGTTCGGCATGACTTGGCGCACGGCTCTGGTGACATTGGCCGTCCCCGGCCTAGTTCTGGGCATCGCTTGGTGGTTGATCGTTCGCAACAGTCCGCGCGAACATCCCGGCGTCAACACGGCGGAGCGGGACTTGATCTCGGGAGTGGCGCCGGTTTCAACCGCGCCGCGAGTCCCTATCCGCTGGAACCGGGCGACGATATTCAATCTGGGGATGTTGCTCCTCTATTCGTTCGCTAGCGCTTTTCAGGATCAATTGTTCGTGAACTGGATTCCGTCGTTTCTCGTGCAAGGGCGGGGAATGAGCAACACGCAAATGGGCTTACTCAGCACGCTGCCCCTAGTAGGCGGAGCGCTGGGCGGCATTTGCGGAGGCTTTCTCAACGATTACCTGATTCGCCGCACAGGTAATCGGCGCTGGTCGCGGAGCGGTGTCGCGTTCACGGGCAAATTCCTGGCTGCAGGACTTGTGGTCCTGAGCGTTTACATGCCATCCGGAGGCCAGGCAATGGTGGTGCTGCTGGTCGCTCGTTTCTTCAGCGATTGGAGCCTGGCGGCACAATGGGGCGCTATTACCGACATGTCGGGCCGGGCGACGGCCACCGTTTTCGGCTTGGTCAACACCATCGGCGCTTTAGGCATGTTCGCGGCTGGACCAGTCCTGGGCGCCCTCAAGCAACACCATAGCTGGGAAGGCATGTTCCTTGGCGCGGCCGCCATGTGTGTGCTCTCGGCAGTAGCTTGGCTCTTCATCGACTGCACCCGACGGCTGGTGGATGATTGATTCGGAATGTGTCGTTTGATCCCGATTCAGCCGTACGTATGGCTTGTATCGAGCAAGTTACGCTCGAAACCATGTCTCGCACCATGCTAGGCACGCAGTCGTGCATGGTTGGCCGGCCCGATCCATTCGCCAGGGAGTACCCTCGGCATTTCGGCCGTTCAGCGACACCGAGCCGACGTTACCAGGGAAAAACGTTGTCTGGCAACCAATCGGACGGCCGTCAAAGCCGGGAGGCGCCTCGAAGTTGAACGGTTTGATAAAGTCGCTCCAGGTCAGCCGGATTTCTTCCTTGTCAGTCCGAACGATCTCGCTGCAAACACCCGGGGGATTTCCTTCACGAGCGAACGTCGCCGCGATCACGGGGACGGCAAGATCGCCGAAAGGCTTGTAGAGCAGATGCTCGATTTCCTTCTGGAGGAAACGGGCCACTTCAACGTTGTCCGCGTAAATGCGCACACCGCCGACGAGGCCGCTGTCCGCGAAGAGGGCGTGGCCGGCACCTGCGGGCGACCACAACACGCGCCAGTGGCTACACCGCGTCGAGGCGGTCTGGCCGTTATCCTTGCTCAGGCGAACGAATGAATTCTCGCCGATCATGATCAATTCGCGCGGGTCGATCTTTATCTGCATGGCATCTCCCTGGTTTTTTGAAATCATATCGAAGACGTTGTATGGAACGTCACTTTGCTGGTCCGGGTTTCGTGCTGGGCGGAACCATATCCTCCGGTACGGGCCTGCCTTCCGGCCACCACGCGGGCAACATCTGATATTTCCGATTTTTGAGTATCTGCTCCCGCTGCTTGGCGTCGGCCAATTGAAGTTCCAGAGCTTGCGCTTGCATAAAGTACTCGGCCGCTTTTTCGCGGTTGCCGCTCAGGGTTGCCGTCTCGTTAGCCAGCGCACGCAGGCGGCCGACAATAGGACCAGGGAACGAAAGTTCCTTCCAGACGCGCATGTATTCTTCGCTGAATGCTTGCACGGAGGCCACGTCGGCGGCGTTGTACGCCGCCTCGAGCGCGGGGGTCAACATGACCGTGAGGCTGTCGTACAATTGCTTTTCGCTCCGTTTCATCTCTTCGGGATGTTCCTTCAGCAGGCGCTCGTAATTCTGCAGATCGTTTTTGGCAAATGTCTGAATGGTCAACGCGTACCGCCAAAGTTCGGGTTTCGTCTTTTCGTAAGCCATCCGCATCGTTCGCTCGGTGGCGCGAATTGGAAGCTCATCCTTGTATGTCTGCACGACGCCCGGCAGGTCGAACTTGGAAGCGGCCTGCGCCCGGCGCAGCCTCACTTTCGCATAGGGCAAATCGACGGCTTTCTTCAGTTCAAGCGAGAAACGATAGGACGACAGAGAAGATCGAGAGTAATAGTTGTTCTTGGTGCCTTCCTTGGTTTTGGCCAGTCGAGCCTCCTCTTCCGTGACGAGTCTCTGCGACGTGGCCAGATCTTTCTCGATACTCGCGACCTGGCGTTCGAAGTTCTTCACATCACGCTCGGCATTGGAACGGACAACCTCCATCAGTTGAGGATTGGCCGGGATGCGGAATTCCAGTTTCGCCTGATAAGTGCCGTTCTTACCTTGGATCGTCACCTGCGCGCCGTCCGGGAAGATTGTTTGCGGCAAGTCGACACCGGCTCCGCGCGATCCGCCAATTTCTTTTTCGCCCTCCTTGCGGCTGGTCCAGAATGTTCCTCTCCACGTGCCCGCTTCGACCTTTAATTCGGAGCCGCGTAGGTCGAAGTATTGATCCTCCAGCGACATGGCGATTGTAAAACGGGGAAAGAACCGGTTCGGCTCCGGGACAACCAGCTTCCCGTCGACAATCGGCGGGCCATTGGTCCAACCGCCGCTGAGCATTTCAAGTAATGCCTTGCCGCTCGGGCCGCTCACGTTGGACAACACTTCTTCACCGAGAGGATCGACCTTGCCGTTGCCGCGCATATTGGCCGGGACCTGGCCGACGCGGTAGTAGAAAGGCTTGTACGGAACCTTGTTCTGATAGAGCAAGGTCTGCGCGATGCCATCGGGAAGGACGTACTTGTCCTTGGCGCTCCGGTAAATGGCATCGGGCTTGCTGAAAATGTGGGGAAAGACAAAGTGCTTCGTCGTCTCGATCTGATCGAAGGGCCCCTCGGGCGATTGCGAACGGTAAAGCCGCATTTCGAGGCCTTGGCCGCCTTTCGGGTCGAGTTTCTCCAGGGCGGCACTATTGATTTCGATCCAAGTTTCGGTCGCCGGAGCACCCGATTGGGCTTTTGGACGCTTGACGATAATTTGCAATTCGCCGGTGACGGCCGAACTTCCGGCCATGGCACCGCCGAAATAATATGCCGTCTTGCCTTCTTCGGGAATCGCCACGCGCGGCAATCGCGGCAGGTCGGCCACCGTTTCCGGCACGATGCGTTCGGAAATCTTGACATCCTCGCAGAAAGCGAACACCAGCACGGCCGGGATGAACGGGGAGTTATCGTCCTTCGGAACTGGGTTGCGCTTCAAATGTTCGGTGAGTTTCTTCACCATCGCATCGTCGAGCGGTATCCCTTTGTAGCTCTTCGAGCTGACGGCCGCCTGCACGGAGGCGGGATCGAGTTGCACCATCTTGGAATGGTAGGGCGGCAAGTAGATCTTCGGATTGGCCGTGATTCGGACATTGGCGCAGTACTCGAATTGCCCTTCTTTCTCGGCAGGCACTCGGCGGACGCCGATCTTCAAGCGCGGCGGCGTTTCGGGGACGTGTCTCCACAGGTACGCACTGGCAACCGCGCTCAATTGCGTATAGTCCTCGGGCTTCAATCCCCTCTTGGCAAAGATAGCCTGAGTTCCGGCACCAAGGCGCGAGGTCGGTTCGCGCACGGCATCGGCGAGCACTTCGCCGATCACGGCTCCGCGGACCTGGAGCATCTGCTCTTCCTCGGCTTTGGCTTGCGCCTTGAGCGATTCCTCGTGGATCAGCCAGAGATGCTTGCTGCGTTGCGTATCCTCCAGCAAACGCTCGCCCAGTTCATCGAGAACCGCGGCGGCGTGCGGCCGGGGATCTTTGATGTCGAGATTTTTCAGTCCCGCTTCGAGAATGTCGCGGCGAATCGAAACCCACTTGGCGGCGTAGTTTCGAGCCGTTACCATCTCGTTCGTGCGGTCCTGAAGCATGTAGGGCCAGATGCTGTCGCGGCGAATCTGGTGCATCAATTCGCGATTCTTCTCGGCGGCGGCGAGGTAACGCTGGGCACGATCGGCCATCTGATGTTGACGTTCGAGTTTGACCCACTCCGCTTGAAGTTCGAGCCAAACGTCCGGGTCGAGGACTTCGTTTAATTTTTTGTCGAGATCGCCTCGCCGCTTTTGCTCGACGTCGGTCAGTGGCTTCACCGTGAAGTCCACGGGACCGTCCGCTCCTCGCGCATAGAGTATCATCGGTTTGACGCGAGCCAACAGACTACCCGGCGTTCCGATTGGTTCATCCTTGAATAGCTCGTCGGTCGGCCTGCCGATGTCGAGAGGTTTTTGCGTCAACTGCTTACCGGTGCCGAGAAGCGCGCTGCCGCGATAGCGGTTGTCCTCGCGTTCCCAGGTCTTCCAAGCGGATCGTTTGAAGAGGAGGATCTGTTCCTGAATCTTCGATTTTCCGAGTTGGGCCTGTTCCGCTTTGCCCGTTTTGCCTGTCAGTTCCTTGATTTCCGCCTGCGCCTGTTCGAGAGCTTCTTTGTCTTTGTCGGTGAACTGTGGCGGAATTCCTTCTTTGGCAAAGTCAAAGAGTGTTGGACCGACGTAGCCGCGATAAATCGCGTCAGCCGATTCATCGATCAGCGGCCGCGCCCATTCGTATTCGTGGAGGACGATACCGTTCTCGGCGATCGTGAATACCGCAATAACCATTCCAGCCGCCGGAAAGAAGACCGGAACGACGGCCAGGAATGTTTGCGACGGCCCCTGAGCTTCCCAGATTCCCTTGGCGACCCCGACGACCGGCATCGTATTGAGGAGTTCGCGAAGGATGCCGGCTTGCAATACTTCTGGGTCGCCGCCGCTTTCGGAGAACTCGCGAAGCAGCGTCGAAGCCGACACCGCTGTGCCGACGTTGTAGAACCAGCCTCGCAAGAATCGTGCCGAGGTTCCCGCGAGTTTGTGCTTGGAAAGAACCTCGTTGAATTTCGATTCAACCCCCGCCAGACCATGTTTCTTGACAAATTCGCTCGGCTTATAGTTGATGTCCGTATCGACGACGCCGAGTTCCGTCAGTACCCAATTCTTGGACTTGGCAGCATAGTGAGTGATCGCCTTTTTGGTCTGGGCTTTGTAAACGAGCCAGTAGATCCTGGGGACGCGCGCGATTTCCTTGACCGTGAAGAACCGGCTGTTCGATTCCTTGACCAAAATCTCAAGGCGTGCAAGATCTGCGGGTGCGATCCCTTTTCGCTTGGCACGCTCGATGATCTCTTTCACCAGGTCGGGCCGCAAACGCATATCGCGAAAACTGTAGAGCAACTGGAGCCGGGCCAGTTCGGAGAAGTTCTTCAATAACTCCTCACGGACCGCTTTCCAGTCGGCATCGGATTCGGGACCATCGAAGCCGAGTGCCGCGCGCATTTGATACTCGTCGAGGGCATGTTCGAATTGCGCCCGTTTGTCGGGATTGTTGGAGTCGTCGCTCAGCCACTCGATAATGCGTTGCTGCGACGTCTCGATGATGTTGTGGACGAAGAACTCCTGGCAACGGCGTTCGTATTCGGCACGGGCTTCGGGGATGAACTTCCGCCATTCGGCTTCGTGCTCCTTGCCGGCGATTTCTTTCGCTAGTTCCTCGAATGCGTCTCCCATCGTCTGTTCCGTGAGCAGTTTGTCGTTATGCAACTGCCGGATCTTCGCGGAAATGTCGAAGGCCGCTTTCCAGCGATCGAGAAAGCTGCTGCCGTCCCAACGTTTCTTGGCGAGGTCGTTGCCTAGAACGTCACCGAGGTGGGCTCGGCGTTCGGCATCGGTCTTGAGCTTGTGATACTCGACCTTGGGCCCCCCCTTGATGAGACGCCAGAGCGTGTGAACACCGTCGTCCAACGCCCGCAAGTGATACTTGACCCCCGGGACGCCGTGCGAGAGATGCCTCATGTACTCGAGATAGTTCGCCACGGCGGCATCGTAAGAATGCCCTTTCAAGAGCTTCGGTTTCTGGGAGTCGAACAACACATCGATCGCCTGCTCCTGGAAGACTTCGCGCGGGCGCACCACGCCATCCTCCTTTTCGCCAGGGCCGATTTCCATGCAGGCCAGCCACGCGAGGCGGCCTTCCTCGCCCATCTTGGCCCGCAATTCGGGATGCATTTCGCGGGCGTCTTTCGGAGCGGGTGCCGTCTTACCTTCACGCAGATTCTGTTCCACCAGATCGGCCACGCGCAGTTGCATCTGCTGGATCACCGCGCCGCAAAACGTGTAGGCCCCCGGCGTCTTGCGAAGGGCGGTCATGGTCTCGGCGGCATGCTGCCGGCTCGGTCGCTTGCCTTCTTGATCGAGTTGAACAGAGGTCAAACGCCAGTCCGGAAACTTGTCTTTCCCGGCGATGGTGGCGATATCCAGACTCTCGACGGATAGTCCGTGCATCGTCTGGAACCGCTCGCGAAAGATATTGATGAACTCCGCGTCGAGGCTTTCGTTGCGGACCAAACGGCCGTCCTTGTACTCGTAGACGAAGATAGTCTGATCGACGTCACTTGACATTCCCGCCGACTGGTTGCCCGAATCGGAGCGATAGATTTTCCACTTCTTTTCGCGCGCGATGCTCTCGAATGTTTCGATCATCATGACGATCCGCAAGTCGGCCATGTCGATTGAGTGGCTGACCGTCTTGTCGTTCTTAATCTTGTTCTGCTCAATCAGCGTCTTGACGGTCTCGAAGTCGCCCGCCTGATAGACAGCCTTCATACCTTCTTTGGTCATGCGGCCGTCCTTGAGATTTTTGCAAGCCGCTTGGTAAGCCTTCAACGCCGCTTCGAGTTTCGGATGCTCGATGACCTTGATGTCGCCCGTTGATTGGAC
>JAIOQJ010000072.1 GCA_021413475.1 Planctomycetota bacterium
GCCGGCTCCCGTGAGGGGCCGGAGTATTCGAAAAAATACTCCGGCCCCTCACGGGAGCCGGCTCGCCTATTTCGCAACTTCTAACTTTGTTTTGACTACTCCGGCCCTTACGGGAGCCGGCTCGCCTATTTCGCTACCCCCAGGCAATACAGCATCTCCTGCCGCTTCCCCTCTTGATTCATCGCGACCCGCATGTAGATCCGATCGCCGCAGAACGTGGGTGTCGCATAGACTTGATTGCCGAGCTGGTTTTCGCCGACGAGTTCAAAGGCGTCGGGTTTTGCTTTGAAGATAAATGTCTTACCCGCTTCGTTGGTCGCGAAAAGCAGATCGCCAACCAGGACCGTCGAGGCACTGAACGTGCCGCCGAGTCGGCCACTCCAGACTTCTTTTCCATCGTCGCACCTCCAGCACATGGCGACGCCGCCATCCATCGCCGCGTAAAGATGGCCATCCTTCACGATCATGGAGGGGACATAGATCCGCGAGTTGTTTTCCCAGGCGATTTTGCCGGAACCATCGGCCTTCACGGCGGACAGGTGATTCTTGGGATAGCCACCGCTTGTGAAGATGTGCTGGCCATCGGTGACCGTGGACGTGACGCACTCCTCAGTCGATCCCTTGATCTCCCAGATTTTGGTTCCCGTCATCGGCTCGAAACTCGAAACCAGATCACAGCCGGTGATGAGCAGCTGATCCTTGCCATCGATGTTCAGAATGATCGGCGAGGTGTAGTTCGGAAGCTTGGGCCGTTCGATTTTCCAGATCTCCTTGCCCGTGGCGCGATCGAGCCCGGCAATTGCGCCGGTCCCCTTGTTGTCGGCCGAGACGATCACCAGTGACTTGTAGAGAGCCGGTGATGATCCGAAGCCTTGATGATTGATGAAGCCGGTAATTTTCTTCTGCCAGATCTGTTCCCCCTTGCGAGTCAATGCCGTGGTATACATCGCCCCATCATGGAGGAAATTGATAAAGACGCGTTCGCCATCGCATGCCACGGACGAAGAGGACTGGGAACCCTTCATATGCCCTTTCTTGTCGGACGCCCCACGATGGACGACCGTTTCCCAGTCTTGCATGCCGGTCTTGCGTTCGAAGCAGAGTACCGACCGCGTTTCCGCCGCGGCGTCCGCGGTCTCTCGGTCGCACTCCACTTCAGCGGCGGCTTCTGCTTCAGATCGGCAACGCCGTTACGATTCGGCCCGCGCCACCAAGGCCAGTCATCCGCGGCGAATTTGGGAAGCTCAGAGTCCGTCGATTTCGACGGTTCAGCGGCGATGAGAGTAGTCGCCGAAAAGATCAAAGCGAAAGACAACACGAGTCGGAGCATGGTAGGTTTTCTTTTGGGTCGGCAGTGCGGGTCGAAATCCGGCGAGGAATGGAAAGTACCATGATGGATCGCACAACTCAAGTATCTTCTATTCTGGTCCGCTGCACTCGCGCGAGTGCACGTTAGCTTTGCGTAACAAAACGCTAGTTTTACGCAACAGAATGTTAGCTTTGCGTAACAAAACATTAGCTTTTCGTAACAGAACGTTGGCCATTCGTAACAGGGGGTGTCTGAGCTTGCTGTTACGAATGGAGTGCAAGCAGAAATGTGCTTTCCGCTTGACATAAGCGTTCGTACGGCCGACGATATAACCATCCTGCCAGAATCCTCCGCCTGTTTTCACGTATCCGCCAGTCCCGAGGTTGAGCCGTGCTCCCGAATCGTTTCACTCGACGCGAAACGCTACGCCTGGGATTGGGCGCGATGGGACTGTCGTTGCCTTCGGTGCTGGGACTCCGCGATCACGCCTCGGCTGCGGTGAAGTCCACGCATCACGCGGCCAACGGCTTCGGGCGGGCCAAGCGGTGCATCATCCTGTTCGCCTGGGGCGGGATGAGCCATCACGAAACCTACGACATGAAGCCCGACGCCCCGGCCGAGTTTCGCGGCATTTTTCAACCGATCGCGACCACCGTGCCCGGGATTCGCATCGGCGAGCACATGCCATATCTCTCCCGGCAAGTGCATCGATTGGCGATCATCCGCTCCGCGTTTCACCGCTCGTCGGCCCACGGTAAGGGGATGTACTGGAACCTGACCGGTCGGCCGACGCCGCAGCCGGAAGTAGCCACCAACAACGAAGCGACTGGGCAAGATTGGCCGACCATCGGGTCCGTCATCTCGAAGGTTCGCGGAGCGCCGTCCGGCTTGCCCGGTTGTGCCATGCTCCCGTATCAGATGTGGGATAACATGACCCGCCAAGGCGGCCACGATGCCGGTTGGATGGGCCGAGCTTACGATCCGATCATTCTCAAACCCGCACAGGGTAAAGCGTACGGCGGCCTGTCGCGCGACACCGGCATCGCCTCTCTTCAGCTTCCTGAAGGAATCGATCGCACGCGATACGACTCCCGGCGTTCGCTGTTGAGTTCGCTGCAAGCCTCCGGAGACGGTCAGGCACCGAACTTCGAACGCTTCCGCGGCCTGGCTAACGAACTGTTGCTCAGCCCGAAGATCCAGGCGGCCCTTGATCTCGAACGCGAAGAGCCGAAACTTCGCGATCGTTACGGCAATCACATCGGCGGGCAGAGTGTGTTGCTGGCCCGGCGATTGGTCGAAGTCGGCGTGCCGGTCGTCACCGTCTGCATGGCGGCGGGCGACCTCAACGGCTCCGCCGGCGATCACTGGGACACCCACGGCAACAACTTCAATCGCCTGAAAGACCAGATGTTGCCACCGTACGATCGGGCCTTC
>JAIOQJ010000470.1 GCA_021413475.1 Planctomycetota bacterium
GAATAATCTCTCGCCTGCCGCCGAAGGCGGTTCCGGGGCCACCGGCGTGCGCGTTCCTCGGCCCCAGATACCTCGAAAATGGCTCAACCGGCACCGCGTACGCCTGTCAACGAGGAAGGCCGGCCACGATCGATAATCGAATGGGTTTCGCGACCACCGTGAACCTCATCTTTGGTCCCATCGTTCCCGGCGACACGTGGTAAACTATCCTTGTGGGAATGGCCGGAATCAAGGATGTCGGAGGTCGTGGCTTTAGATGCCGTCCACAGAAGAGTTAAAAGAAGCGAGACGGAAACTCACGGAGCAGAACCGGAAACTCCGTGAGGCCGAACGCCTGGCCAGGACGGACTACGATCGCCACCGCGGCGACATGGCCGGCCGATCGCGCGAGGCGGCTGCTCGCGGCATCGACATTGGCGAACTCCCTTCGATCAAAGATCCGGCCAGGCGCGAAGCTTGTCGGCTGGATTTGCAACTCGCTCTCAAGACCTATTGGCCCGAGCGATTCTCCCTGCCGTGGTCGCAGGATCAAATCGACGTGATCAAGCTGATTCAGCGGATCGTTCTGGAGGGCGGTCGGGCGGCGTTCGCCATCTATCGCGGCGGCGGCAAAACCACCATTAGCGAAGCGGCCGCCGAGTGGGCCGAACTGAACGGGCATCGCAAGTTCTGCGTGATCATCGGCTCGACGGGCGAAGCAGCCGCCGAGATCCTGTCGTCGATCCAGCTTGATCTCGAAACCAACGACCTGTTGCTTGAGGATTTTCCCGAGGCGATTTACCCGATCCGCAAGCTGGAAGGCGAGGCCCGCCGTTGCGCCCGACAAACCCATCAAGGGGTCAGGACGCGAATTGAATGGTCGGCGACGGGGATTGCGTTTCCGAATATCCCGGGTGCCGTGTCGGCCGGTGCGATCGTTCATGTCGTCGGCATGACGGGCCGCATTCGCGGGCTCAAGCGAGGCAATCTTCGCCCCGATCTGCTTCTGATTGATGATCCCCAAACCGACGATACAGCCATTTCGCCGATCTCCAACGCGAAGCGGAAACGGATCATCCAGCGTGCGGCGATGAAATTGGCGGGGCCAAAGAAGACGATCGCCTGCATGATGCCATGTACCATTATTGCACCCGGGGATATGGTCGATCAGTTCACGGACCGCGACCTTCACCCTGAATGGAACGGCGAACGCCGCCGGCTGGTGCATGCTTTCCCGACAAACAAGGCTCTCTGGGAACAATACAAGGACGTTCGAGCGGATGGCTTGAAGGCGGGCGACGGCGGGCGAGCAGGGGATGAGTTTTATCTGACTAACCGTGTTCCGATGGATGAGGGGGCCGTGATCGCCTGGCCGGAGTTCACGAAAGGCAAAGCATCCGCCGTCCAGTACGTGATGGACGAATTCATTGATGATCCGGACGGTGCATCCGCGGAACTGAACAACGAACCGCGAAAGGACGATGTTCTCTCCGAGTTGAGACAGCTATCCGAGGCGGACCTGATCGCGAAGCTGAACACGATCGACCGCGGCAAGGTGCCTCGCGACGTCGTGAAACTCACGGCCTTTGTCGACGTGCAGCAAGAGGTCCTATTCTGGGTGGTGATAGGGTTCACGGACAAATTTGGCATCGCGATCATCGACTACGGAGCGTTCCCGTCGCAGCGGCAGTTGCTTTTCACCGCGGCGAATCCGTCGCCGACATTGAGCGAACGATTCTCCGGCCAGGACCTCAAAACGCGGTTGTATTCGGGACTCGCTCAACTCGTGCCGATGCTGCTTGGGACCGGCTATCAGCAGCAAGATTCCAGCGGGCTTATGACCGTCTCGCTCTGCCTGATCGATACGGGGTTCAATGCGGACGTGGTTCACGACCACATCTCGCGATCGCCGCTCAAGGCCCTCTTGCTCGGCAGCAAGGGGCGCGGCATCTCGGAAACTTCGAAGCCGATGAACGAGTACCGCAAAGACGTCGGCGACAAGGTGGGCTGGAACTGGCGGATTGATGCCAAAACGACAGCGAAGGGGCGAATCGTCACATACGACACCTTCGCCTGGAAGTCCTTT
>JAIOQJ010000471.1 GCA_021413475.1 Planctomycetota bacterium
CGAGGCGGCCGCGCACCGCCGCGGGCAGATTCATGCATTTCCTACGACTTTGCCGCGAGAAAAGTCCATTTTCGCAATTTTGCGCGTCTCACTCCCGGCCGCCTCGCTATTGCAGCCGGGCCTGTTACGATGGACCCGTTAGGTTCGACGCACTTCCGCAGCGGTCTTGGGTCATTTCCCTCATCCCCCCGGCTCAAGTCGCCCCTCCTCTCTCCCGGGCCTGAATATTGGCCTCTTTCTTCAACCCGAAAGTAAAACTGGGTTTGGGCCAATACACAGGAGTTATCCCATGGCCAAGAAGTTATATGTTGGAAATCTGAGCTACGACGTCGACAGCACGCAGCTGAACGAGATGTTCTCCGCGCACGGCACCGTGCAGAGCGCGGACATCATCAGCGATCGCGAAACCGGCCGAAGCAAAGGCTTCGGATTCGTGCAGCTGAGCACCGACGCCGAAGCCGATGCGGCCATCGCCGCCCTCAACGGCCAAGACAGCGGCGGCCGAGCCCTCACCGTCAATGAAGCCAAGCCGAAAGAACCCCGCACCGGCGGCGGTGGCGGCGGTTACGGCGGCGGCGGTGGTGGCGGTCGATCCAGCGGTGGTGGCGGCGGCGGCCGATCAGGCGGCGGCAACCGCTACTAAATCGAGCGGGTTCAATTCAATCTTACCGCCGGAAGGCCACGAGCAATCGTGGCCTTCTGGTTTTAAGGGGTTGATCAAAAAGAGTGATGTCCCCGATTCTCTTTCGTTTCTGCTTTAACCCGCCTTTTCGTCGGATTTGCTCGCCCGACAATTCATCATTTCGCTTACGGTAAAGTTGTCGACTGTCTCGTGCTCGCCCTGAGTGAAGTAAGCCGACTCTCAAGTTCTTCGATTTCTTGTATTCGATCTGGCAGCGGAATCCGCGACATTTCATAAGCGTGTCTTGCCGCAACCGTTAACGGATCCGAATAAATGGAAATCGCAAAATAGGAAAATGTGCCAATCCACCAGACTATGGAGATTGTGTACATTATTCGTCGAAGATACGTTCGCCCAAATCCGCTATCTCGGGTGAAACCCAGTTCCGATTTGAAGATGCTGCATAGAACTGACGCAAGCACGAGCGCGAATATCCATCCTGTAACGTGTTCCCATGTGCGTTCCCCGCGAAATGCCCACTTAGTTGTGGACGTAAACATAAAATTGAAGAGGAGAAAGACGGCCAGAATTCGCAAATACGCTTGATAAATGACGTCGAAGCTTAGCTTAATGGAATATTCGCGCGGAGGTTGAATAACTACGGGTTGACGGGACTTCCGCTTTCTTCTGTACCGATCATAAAGCCAAGATCCTAAGGCAAGGATCGCAGCACTCAATACAGCCGCGGCAACTTTTACTACTGTATCATTCAAAATACTCATTGTGACCTCAGTTATGTAGGGTGGGCACCGCCTACCATGACGTAAGGATGGTGGGCCGTGCCCACCCTACAGGACTTAGATTGGTCTAAGGCAATTGCCCGTTTTTCCATTGCTAAAACCTACGCTAATTACTTTAGCTTTAATCTTTTCGACCGCCTCGCTTGTCTGGCCGCAATTTTTTGGATAAAGGCTTCCGTTTCTCCAGAGCCTTGCGAAGGCGTTCCATCCCGACACGTCGCAATTCATTTGTGAAGGTATTCAGCTCGTCTTTTGAGGGCTCATCTCCAAGCCATTCTTGGAAATCATGTAGCAAATGAACATCTGTGGCTTGCTTGCAAATTAGGCGGTAAAGCACCTGGATATACACGGCGCTGTCAAAACCCATCTCTCGAGTGAAATCCGCGAACTTGATGAGTGCAACGAAGTCTACTCGTGCAAACTGCGGGTGAAGAAACAGTGTACGGAAATTTTCTGAAGCAAGGGTCCAGTTCGAACTGAACAAATTCAGAACGGCAAAATTCAGAATTGTATAGACCGCAACCTCGGGCTGGAGGGACTTCTGCATTGCCGAGCGAGTCAACGCTATTGCGTTCTCCAAGTCGCCAGCATAGAAGCAAATTCTTGCGATCCCGTTCAGAAAGATGGGGAATTCATTTCCATATCTTTGAGCGGCAAGAAGTGCTGCATCCTTTGCCCGTAGAAGATCATCACCTACAGGCGGTTGATCGGGTTCGAAAACAGTTCTCTGTACCAAGCACACTGCGTCTAACCATCGGATGCGTTGTCGTAATGGATCGTTGACTTTTCGCTCGGGTGCAAGCCTTGAATCTAGGTGAAAGAGACATTTCGATGCGTCGTCAAATCGGCCTTCAGCAAATTCTTGGACTGCGACAAATAGAACAATGGTATTAAAGAAGCTGTCTGCCTGAAGTTTGATGCGGCGCAAGAGTTCTTGCGCTTCCAGCTTCGGCTGAAATAGTTGGCGCATGATACCGTGAATATTCTTTAGGAATTCCGTCTGCAGGTTGCCCTTGAATGCTGGTTGAAGCTGGGCGTCGAACTGTGGCGCCTTACCATCAGCCCGCGGTGAAGATGTAACGCGTAATATTGCCTCGAAGTGGTATTTTTCTTGTTTCTGTCGCCAGCCGGTTTCACTTCGCGTGAATGCTTCGGGAATCAATCGGATCGTAATTCGATTTGCCGTAGGACTATCAGCAAAAAGCTGGTTGAGAACAACCTTTAGCTCTCTCCAGTCTGACCGATCCACTCGGTGACCAAAGTAGGCGATTCCGAGCCGTCGTCCGGAACCTGAACGCAGGTATACTTCACGCCCAACGTACCAGCAGATAAGCGTTGCCACCGCTATACAGATAATTGCAGTCGTGTAATTCAGCCAACCAAGTGGAAACAAGTACCAGAATGCAAGTCCTGCGATTAAGGAAAACAGGGTGCAAAGAGCGGCTGCGCCCTTGCGCGAAATCAGATCTTCGGGTCGGAAAATCGTGCAGAGTTGGTCGAGGAGTTTTGCCGTAGCTTGTTTTTCGACTTCCGACCCTGTCATGACTATCTGCCTGTTTAGGCCATATGGAGACGGGCTGGACACATGTCCAGCCCGTCTCCGATTGTAGCTTATATCCTTCTTAGTACATCCCGCCCATGCCCCCGCCCGTAGGGCCGGCGGGCATGGTTTCTTTTACTACCATGATCTCGCTGATCACCGCGTCGGTCGTCAGCAGGAGGCTGGCGATGCTGGCGGCGTTTTGCAACGCAGTCCGCTCGACCTTAGTCGGGACGATGACGCCCATTTTCACCAGGTCGCCGTACTCGTGGGTGAGGGCGTTGTAGCCGAAGTTGGTCTCCGAGCTTTCCTTCACCTTTTGAGCGACGACGCCGCCGTCCATGCCGGCGTTTTCTACGATCTGCTTGATCGGGGCTTCCACGGCGCGGCGAACGATGTCGACGCCGAGCTTCTGGTCTTCGTTGACGGCCTTCTTGCGGGCGCCATCGAGAACCTTGGCGGCTGCGCGGATGACGGCGACGCCGCCGCCCGGCAGGATGCCTTCTTCAACCGCAGCGCGACAGGCGTGCAGTGCGTCTTCGACGCGGGCTTTCTTTTCCTTCATCGCGACTTCAGTCGCAGCGCCCACCTGGATCTGCGCCACGCCGCCGGCGAGCTTGGCAAGACGCTCTTGCAGCTTCTCGATGTCGTAGTCGCTGGTGGTGTTGGCGATCTCGGCCTTGATCTGTTCGATGCGGGCCTTGATGTCCTTCTCTTTGCCGGCGCCTTCAATGATCGTGCAGTTGTCTTTGTCGATCTTGATCTTCTTGGCCTTGCCGAGCTGGGCGAGTTCGACGTTCTCAAGCTTGATGCCGAGTTCTTCGAAGATGGCCGTTCCGCCGGTGACGATGGCGATGTCTTCGAGCATGCTCTTGCGGCGATCGCCAAAGCCCGGGGCTTTAACGGCGGCGACTTTGAGCACGCCGCGGAGCTTGTTCACGACGAGGGTCGCGAGGGCTTCGCCGTCAATGTCTTCGGCGATGATCAGCACGGGCTTGCCGGCTTCAGCGCCTTTGCTCAGCACCGGGACGAGGTCGCGGGCGGAGGAAATCTTCTTTTCGTAGATGAGGATGTACGCGTCTTCGAGGATCGCTTCCTGTGTGGTGGCGTCGGTGATGAAGTGCGGGCTGAGGTAGCCCTTGTCGAACTGCATGCCTTCGACGAGTTCGATGGTGGTATCGAGCGACTTGCCTTCTTCGACGGTGATGACGCCGTCTTTGCCGACCTTGTCCATGGCGTCGGCGATCATCTTGCCGATGACTTCGTCCTGGTTGGCTGAGCAGGTGCCGACCTGGGCGACTTCTTTGCTCGAGCTGATCTTCTTGCTCATGTTCTTGAGCTCGGCCGTGATCGCTTCAACCGCGAGGTTAATGCCGCGCTGCACCTGCGTGGCGTTGGCGCCGCTGGCGATGTTCTTCATGCCTTCCGAGAAGATGGCTTCGGCGTAGACGGTGGCGGTGGTGGTTCCGTCGCCGGCGACCGTGCTGGTCTTGCTGGCGACTTCCTTCACCATCTGAGCGCCCATGTTTTCATAGGCGTCTTCGAGTTCGATTTCCTTGGCCACGGTCACGCCGTCTTTGGTGACGGTGGGCGAGCCGAAGGATTTCTCGAGCACGACGTTGCGGCCCGACGGGCCAAGGGTGACTTTGACGGCCCGGGCGAGTTTCTTCACGCCACGGAGGATGCTCTCGCGAGCGTCCTGGTCGAATTTGATTTGTTTTGCAGCCATTTCGTTTCTCCTAAAATTCAATTTTTTACCACGGAGACACAGAGGCACGGAGGCGCGCTCGTCATGTTGTGTCGTCCGGCTGAATAATCAGCTTTGTGTTTTTGTTACTGCAGAAAACGCGGTGCGTCGAATGCGCCTCCGTGTCTCCGTGCCTCCGAGGTGAAAAGTCTTATTCAACGATCGCTAGAATATCGTCCTCGCTCATGATCATGAGTTCTTCGCCGTCGATTTTGACTTCGGTGCCGGCGTAGCTGGTGAAGATGACTTCGTCACCCTTCTTGACGCTGAACGGGGCGCGTTCGCCGCTATCAAGGCGTTTGCCGTCGCCGACGCTGAGGACTTTGCCG
>JAIOQJ010000475.1 GCA_021413475.1 Planctomycetota bacterium
CCAGCTCAACTCCCAACCCGGGTCCTTCCGGAACCACGGCAACATTGGGCCCTAGCTGAAGCGGTTGCTTGATCACGTCCCATTGGTGATAGAGCGGCCCGAGGATATCGGCGGGATAGCTTTCGCAATCGATCGTTGAACATGCTGCCGCGAGGTGCAACATCGCGGCGGTAGCGATTCCCAGCTCTAGGTTGCTCCCCATGTGGCACGCGAGTCCCGCGGCCTTGGCCAGGTGCGCGATCTCGATGGCCGGGATAATGCCACCGTTCTTACCGGGATAGACGCTGATGACATCCGCGGCTCGCGCGGCCGCCACGGTCCAGGCTTCCGTCAAATTGAACGCACTTTCGTCGGCCATGATCGGGATTTCGGTGCGCGACCGGAGATCGGCCAAGGCCCCCGGATCGCCCGGCGGGATTGGCTGTTCAATAAGGCGGATGTCGAAGTCCTCGAGGTATGCAAGCATCATTTTGGCCGTGGATAGAGACCAGCCGCCGTTGGCGTCGATCGAAAGCCAGATATGCGGACCGACCGCCTCGCGAATCGCCCGCAGGCGTTCGATATCCTCCGCTAGTTGGATGCCGACTTTGATCTTGATGTGCGTCGTTCCCGCCTCGGCGAATTGCAGGGCGAGTTTGACGGCCTGCGCGGGCGGAAAACCGCCGACGACCATCTTGATCGGCACCGGTTTACGCACGGCCCCGCCGAGCAATTGGTAAACGGGGACCTTGAAGAATTTGCCCGCGATGTCGAACAGGGCCATCTCGATGGCCGCTTTGGCGAAGGGGTGGAGCTTGATTTCCTCGTCCATCTTGGCGCGGATGCGGGAGCGTTCGAGCGGATCGACACCGATCAAGAGCGGCGTGAGAAACTCGTCGATAACCGCCTTGCACCCCGTCGCGTTCTCGCCATTCCAGCGAGGCCCGACCGTCGCCTCGCCCAGGCCCGTGATCCCGGCATCGGTATGCACACGAATGATGACGTAGCGCGAATCGACATGCTCGCCGTGCGCGGTTTTCATCGTCATGCCCGGCTTGATCGGAACTTTGACGGGGATGGTATCGACTTGGATGATTTTCATGGTGTCTCCGAACGCGAGTCTACGGAAGCCTCCGACTCGTAGCTACACTAGGAATTTGTTCAGGACATTCTTCGTGATTTTCGATGTCAGGTCGTCGCACAATAGGGCAGTCGGATAGGTAATTGAACCGGCCGAGAAGACCA
This sequence comes from Planctomycetota bacterium, assembly GCA_021413475.1. Taxonomy (GTDB): domain Bacteria; phylum Planctomycetota; class Planctomycetia; order Gemmatales; family Gemmataceae; genus JAIOQJ01. The sequence goes on from JAIOQJ010000475.1 coordinate 1,225, forward strand.
TGCCGCCACCGGGGGTTTCGAAGCAGACGATCTGAGCACCGCCGTCGTCGAGATTCAATCCCTTGGCGAGCACGCGGGCCTGCTTCGGGGAACTTGGACTTATCTTGTCGGTCTCGTGGCCCGAGGCCCCGTCGCCGTAGCGCTGGTGCAAAATCTTGGTGCCGAAACGATCGCCTTTGCGCAGGCCCGTCCCCGCGAAGATCCAGTGGTTGGGATCGGTCACTTCATAAGGTGCCGAGGTCATCGCGCCCGCGTCGCTGAAGACGACGCCAAGCAGATTGGCTTCGCTCTCCTCGGCCGCGTGGAAACGGCTCTCTTTCCCCTCCGGCCAGGCGTTCAGGCAACGTATCGCCTTGCCGCCATCGAGATATTCAATCGCGCAGTTGATGCCATTGCCGCCGAGGTACATGAGCCGGCCACCGCGCTCGAAGACCCACGACTTCGTCTTGCGATACATGTCGACCGACCAGTATTCCGGATGGGTATTGAGAATCAGGATCTGGTACGCATCGAGCGGCAGTGTGCCGTCGTGCAATTGCTGGTCGGAATAGAGATCGTATTCGATCCCCTCGCGTTCAAGCCAGCCGAGCAACCGCCACTCAGATGGGGCGAGATGACACGCCTGCCGGCCCTCGATCGGGTCGGTGCATTGCATGTGTTCGGGCACGAGATTGTAAGGTTCCGGCCGATCGAACGATAGCGGTTCGAAGACGGGAGCGCTCTTCCATTCGCCGTAGTCGCTCATCCTATAGCGCGGCAAATCGCTCTTCGAATTGACGATCGGTTCGTCGATCGCCCGGGAGGCCATGATGTAATTGCTGCGCCCGCCGAACGGGTTGTATGCGTTCCAGTTATTAGTCGAGGCGAGCACCGCAACCTTTGCTTTTGGTTTTGCGGGGGCAACCACCAGCGGGAACGAAAAGAACGCGCCCGATTCTCCCTTGGCGTGGAAATAGTAGAGGCCCGAACGTTCCGGAGCAGTGATGCGTTGGCCGTGAACGGTGCCGAACCCGGCATCCCATTTGACGCCCGTCTCCGCGAAAAAGCCGTCGGGAACGGTCTGCATCGCGGCACGCGGGCCGTGGTTGTCGTACCAGCCGACGTTCTTCACGCACTCTTTGAGCAGGCCGTAGCGCCAGAGCGTCAACTTGTACGGTTCCACCGTGTGCATGCGAAACTGAATCGAGTCGCCCGACCGGCCAAACTTCGGCCAGGCGTAGCCGAGCAGGCGATCGGAAAGCAGGCGAAAGTGATGCGGAGATGAGACGGGCAATCGCAGCGAGACGCGCTTCGATCCGAATCCCGGCCGTGCCAGCGAGACTTCGTAATCACCGGGAGGCAGATGAGCGAGAACCGCACCGGACGCCGTCGAGCGAATCGCGACTCGGTCGCCATCGGATGATCGAAATTCAAATGCGACATCCGCAAGGGCGGCATAATACTCGTCGCTGACGAAGCCGATTAGCATGGTGTTCTCAAGTGGATACGCTCGATCGTGTTTGCACCGTTGTACGCCGAGAGATCGAGTTCGCCAAGAAAAGAGCCGATACTGGATGAAGAAGCAACGCCCCGATATTTCGCGAATCTCAGCACGTTCTTCTTTACCGGGACGGTGAGCGTGGTAGACTGAAAGCCGACAAGCCACCGCCTGACCCGTTAACCCGACGCGCTAGCGAGGGAGAGACGCATCCCTCGCTAGCGCGTCGGGTTAACAGACGACGGGCGACCCGCCAAAACCTCTCCTCCGATGAATCAGATGAATCAACTACCTCGTTTCGGTCTCGTCATCGCTGGGCTGATTACTTTTCTTGGCATCGCGCCCGCGGCGGACTGGCCGATGTGGCGTTTCGATGCCAATCGCAGTGCCGCGTCTCCGCAAGAACTTCCCGCGAAACTGCATCTTCAGTGGGTGCGTTCGTACGTGCCGCTGAAACCGGCGTGGCCCGAGCAGCCGTTACTTCCTTTCGATAGCGGTTATGAACCGATCGTGCTGGGCAAGATCATGTATCTCGGTTCGTCGCGGACCGACAGCCTGACGGCGATCGACACACGCACCGGGCACGAGGTCTGGCGATTCCATGCCGACGGCCCGATTCGCTTCGCGCCGGTCGCCTGGGAAGCGAAAATCTACTTCGTTTCCGACGACGGCTACCTGTATTGCTTGGACGCCGCCAAGGGCACGTTGCTCTGGAAGTTCCGCGGCGGTCCAAACGATCGCAAGATTCTCGGCAACGAGCGGCTGATTTCGATGTGGCCGGCACGTGGCGGCCCAGTGATCGCGGACGGCACGATCTACTTCGCCGCGAGCATCTGGCCGTTCATGGGCATCTTCATCCATGCCATCGATGCCAAGACAGGCACGGCCATCTGGACGAACGACGGCGACGGCTCCATTTACATCAAGCAACCTCACCAGACCGATTCGTTTGCCGGCGTCGCTCCGCAGGGTCCTCTCGCGGTCGTCGGCGACAAATTGATCGTCCCCAGCGGCCGCTCCGTCCCCGCCTGTTATGATCGAAAGACCGGCAAGCTGCTCCATTTTCTGCTCGCGGACAACTCGAAGAAGGGGGGCGGTTCCGACGTTGCCGCCATTGGTCCCGTCTTCCTCAACGGCGGTGCTGCTTTCGAAATGAAGAGTGGGAAATATATGGGCTCATTCGTCACGGAACCGGTGCTAACCGATGATGTCATCTACGGCTTCTCGGGCACGGCTTGCCGTGCATACGACCTGAAAAATGCCGAGATCACCCCGCCGCGCTGGAAAATCGAGGACACCGGTTCGTTCGACATCAAGGGAGGCACCGCTCTCATCAAAGCCGGCTCGCGTTTGTACGTTGGGGCCAAGGACAAGCTCTTTAGCGTCGCGTTGCCCTTACCCAAAACAACTTGGCCCGAAGTGACCTGGGAATACCCACTGCAAGGGACGCCCGCGACCATCCTGGCCGCGGACGATCGATTGTTTGTCGTCACACTTGAAGGACGAATTTTCTGCTTCGGCAAGGAATCGACCGAACCAATTTTGCACCCGATGGAAGTGGTCGCCCCCAAGAACGATCAATGGACCAAGACTGCGATCGGCATCCTGGATGCCACTCAAGTTCGCGAGGGTTACTGCATTTGCTGGGGCGTCGGTTCCGGTCGGCTCGTCACCGCACTCGCGCGGCGCAGCAAGTTGCATATCATCGCCATCGAGAAAGATGCCGCCAAGGTCGATGCCGTGCGCGACATGCTGATTGCCGCCGGGCTGTACGGCGAACGTGTGGCGATCATCCAGGCTGACCCGCGATCCGTAATCTTGCCTCCCTATTTGGCGAGCCTGATGGTTTCCGAAGATTTGGCCGCCGCCGGCGTACCACTCAACGATGAGTTTTTTCGCAAATCCTTCCAGGTCCTGCGGCCTTATGGTGGAACGATGTGCCTGTCGATACCCGAGGAGAAAGAAAAAGAGTTCGCCCAGGTCGTGGTCAACGCCAAACTCATCAAAGGCGCGCTGAAACCAAGCACGGCGGGTAGTCTCCTGATCCGAGAAGGGAGTTTGCCCGGCGCGGACAATTGGACTCACGAACATGCCGATGCCGCCAATACTCGAGTTTCGACCGACGATTTGGTGAAGGCACCTCTCGGCCTCCTCTGGTTTGGCGGCCCGCCGAACGAAGGCATTCTCCCCCGGCACGGCCACGGTCCGCAACCGCAGGTCGTCGATGGCCGGCTCATCATCGAGGGCGTCGATATGCTTCGCGCCATCGACATTTACACGGGCCGGTTGCTCTGGGAAGCGCCGTTGCCAGGGGTCGGGCTCTTCTTCAACAACACGGCTCATCAACCGGGGGCAAACGCGGCTGGTACCAATTACATTTCGACGCCTGACGCCATCTTCGTCGCGTATCGCAATGGCTGCGTCAAACTCGATCCTGCCACAGGAAAGCGAATCGGCGAGTTCAAGATGCCCGAGATCGGAGCGAAAAAGACAACGCCGCGCTGGGGCTACATTAATGTCGTGGACGAGTACCTCATCGGCGGTGCCGATCCGCTTTACGATCCGAAAATCGATGCCGTGTTGCAGCAATTGGCCAACGCCAAGATCAGCGATGACGACCCGGCTCCCAAGAAAACGACTCTGAAGTTGCCATCCATCAAATTGAGCGACAACGACAGCCTTTCCGCCAGCAAACACCTCGTCGTTATGGATCGCCAAACCGGCAAAGTCCTTTGGACTGCCTCCGCTCGTTATGGCTTCCGCCACAACGGCATCTGTGCGGGCGGCGGGCGGCTCTACGCGATCGTGACCGGCGAGTGGCGGTTGAAGCAGATGTACGTGTGGTTCTACTTTCCGATCGCCGGCACCTTCTGGTTGCTGGGCGCGCTGGGGCTGCTGCCGCGCGTGAAGTCCTCGACCAAGGGTGAAGGCC
>JAIOQJ010000476.1 GCA_021413475.1 Planctomycetota bacterium
CCGATCGAAACGCCGGAAGGCACGAATATCGGTTTGATTTCCAGTCTCTCGATCTATGCCCGAATCGACGAGTACGGCTTCTTGATTACGCCTTATCGCAAGGTGCATAACAAGAAGCTCACGGAAGAAATCGAGTGGCTGCGGGCTGACGAGGAAGCGACCAAGACGATCGCCCCCGCCGACACGCCGGCCGAGAATCAGAAGATCGACGGCGATCGCGTCACCGGTCGTTGGGGCGGCGACTTCAAGCATTTGCAATCGGAAAAGGTCGAGTATCTCGACGTTTCGCCGAAGCAGATGGTCGGCGTCTCTGCCGGTCTGATCCCGTTCCTGGAACACGACGACGCCAACCGCGCGCTCATGGGTTCCAACATGCAACGCCAAGCGGTGCCGTTGCTGGTTACCGAGCCGCCGATCGTCGGCACCGGTCTCGAAATCGAAGTCGCCCGCCATTCGGGTATGGTGGTTCGCGCCGACAAGGCCGGCGTCATCACCTACGTCGATGGCCAGCGCATCCGCGTTGACGACAAGGAATACATTCTCCGCAAGTTCACCGGCCTGAACGAGCGCACCTGCTTGAACCAGAAACCGATCGTCCGGATCGGCGACAAGGTCAAGAAGGGGCAAGTCATGGCCGACGGTGCAGCGACCTACAAGGGCGAACTCGCCCTCGGCCGCAACGTGCTGGTCGCGTTCATGTCGTGGGAAGGTTACAATTTCGAAGACGCGATCATCATCAGCGAACGGCTCGTGAAGAACGATACCTACACCTCGATTCACATCGAGGAATTCGATATCGAAATTCGCGAGACCAAGCTCGGCCGCGAGGAGTTCACCCGCGATATTCCGAACGTCTCGCCCAAGGCGCTCGCGAACCTCGACGATCATGGCATCGTCCAGATTGGGACGTTTGTGCGGCCTGGCGACATTCTAGTCGGCAAGGTCTCGCCCAAGTCGCGCAGCGAGCTGACACCGGAAGAGAAGCTGCTGCACGCGATCTTCGGCCGTTCCGGCGAAGACGTGAAGAACGATAGCCTCGAAGTGCCGTCGGGCGTCGAGGGTATCGTCATCGACACCCAGCGATTCAGCCGTCAGACCAGCATGACGGACGACGAAAAGAAGGCCGTCGCCAAGGAACGCCGCGACATCGAGGCCCGTTTCAACAAGCTGATCGCCGACCAGTACCGCACGTTCATTCGGGAACTGGAAATCGCGATCGAGAAGAAGGATCTGAAGGATCCGACGACCGGCAAGCCGTTCGCTTCGGAGAAGGAAGATAAAGCCGTCGCCGAGCAGGCCGCCGCGTTCAAGCTCGAGAACCTCGACTTGCGCTCGCCGGCTAAACTGGAGAAGTCCCGCGAACTTTGGAAGAAGCACAACGAACGGATTCAGGATTACATCGAAATGCGTGAGCGGAAGATCAATTCGCTCAACCGCGGCGACGAGTTGCAATCGGGCGTTCAGCAGATGGTGAAGGTCTATGTCGCCACCAAGCGGCAGATTTCGGTCGGCGACAAGATGGCCGGTCGTCACGGTAACAAGGGCGTTATCTCGAAGATTCTGCCCGAAGAGGATATGCCGTTCCTCAAGGATGGCACTTCGGTTGACATCCTGTTGAATCCGCTGGGCGTACCGAGCCGTATGAACGTGGGTCAGATTCTCGAAACCCACCTGGGTTACGCGGCCGCCAAGCTTGGTTTCAAAGCGGTCACGCCCGTCTTCGACGGTGCCGAAGAGCAAGAAATCAAGAACGCCCTGAAGGAAGCGGGCTACTCCGATTCCGGTAAGAGCCCTCTGTACGACGGCCGAACCGGCGAACGGTTCGACCAGCCGGTCACGGTCGGTTACATCTACATGCTCAAGCTGCATCACCTTGTTGACGACAAGGTGCATGCCCGTGCCACCGGCCCGTACTCGCTCATCACCCAGCAGCCGCTTGGCGGCAAGGCCCGCTTCGGCGGCCAGCGCTTCGGTGAGATGGAAGTGTGGGCGCTCGAGGCTTACGGTGCGGCGTATATCCTCCAGGAACTTCTCACCGTGAAGTCCGACGACGTCGAAGGCCGTACCAAGATTTACGAATCGATGGTGAAGGGCGAAAACACGCTCGAAGCCGGCACACCCGCGAGCTTCGACGTGCTGACGCATGAGATTCGAGGACTTGGCTTGAACATGCAGTTGGAGAAGAAGCGCGTGATTTGAACTTAGGAAGTTCTCAACATGGGCTTTAGCAACGCCGTCCAACGAAAGTTGGGGAACTTAGCCGATCAGGCGGGTGAGATTGTCGCCGATTTGATTCGCGAACGAGGCGGGTCGTCGGCGAATGTTCGCCACGCGGGGCCTTGGGCCGGCAAGACGCTCGCGGAAACTGCCGAGGCGGCGGTACAGGGCGACCTGACCGCTGCCACAGCGATCAAGATTGTGAAACAGGCAAAACGGCTCGGTGAAAAGCACTGAGGGAATGTCATGACTTCCGTTGCAACCATCCCTGCCGGAGACAATCTTCTCCTTCTGCCGCCGCGAGAGTCGCCCTATCTGCTTCAGGATGTTTATGAACTTGTCCGCGACACGTGCAGGACGGAAATCGTGCTTCAATGGGCCGAGGACTACCTGTTGTTTCACGCGGATGAAGATACCGATTCGATTGGTTTTGAATTACATCCTGGAGAGTTTTCGCCCACTTCGCACCACGGTTCGTACCGTGCGGACGAGGGCCTGACAGCACCCTGGAAGAAGTTTATCGGCAAGGAATGCGGTTGGACTTGGGTGGCCCACAATCAGCAAGGGTATTGTGATAGTGTCATGTTGAGCTTCGACGGCATCGTCCCGACTTTACTCCTGCATGTGATCGCTTCGTCCATAGAGGTTTTCTCGATCAATGCCGCCCAAGAGCCTTTGAAGGTTGGGGTCTGAATCGGCGGCCACCTTCGCGTGGCTTCCGTTTGACATCTGCATTATGAACAATGGGGGAGAGAACTTATGAGCACGACCGCCAGTCAGAATGGTTCGGCCGCGGCCGCCGCCGAGGCGACCACCAACTACGATCGCATCAACGATTACGGAGCGGTCCGTATCAGTCTCGCCAGCCCCCACGACATCCGAAGCTGGTCGTTCGGTGAAGTCAAAAAGCCGGAAACGATCAATTACCGCACGTACCGGCCCGAGAAAGACGGCCTGTTTTGCGAGCGCATCTTCGGGCCCGAAAAGGACTGGGAATGCACCTGCGGCAAGTACCGCGGCATGAAGTACAAGGGCATGATCTGCGACCGTTGCGGCGTGAAGGTCACCCATAGCCGTGTCCGCCGTAAGCGCATGGGCCATATCGAACTGGCCGCTCCGGTCGTGCATATCTGGTTCTTCAAGGCCATGCCCAGCCGCCTGGGTACGCTCCTGGACATGAAGACCAATGCCCTGGAAAAGATCATTTACTTCCAGGATTACGTGGTGGTCGAGCCGGGCCAGACGACTTTGAAGGAGCGCCAGCTCCTGACCGAGGACGAATACCGCCGCGCGGTCGAAGAATTCGGTGCCGATTCGTTCGAAGCCGACATGGGTGCCGAGGCGATCCGCAAACTGCTCGAAAAGCTCAACCTCGTCGATGAGTCGATCGACCTCCGTGCCAAACTCGCCGCCGAGCAGAAGAAGGAACGCGACCACGGCAAGTCGTCGAAGCAGAAGCTCCGCGATTACGTGAAGCGCCTGAAAATCATCGAAGCTCTCCGCGACAGCAGCAACAAGTGCGAGTGGATGGTCCTCGAGTGCATCCCGGTCATCCCGCCGGACCTTCGGCCGCTCGTGCTGCTCGATTCCGGTAACTTCGCCACGTCGGACCTGAACGATCTCTATCGCCGAATCATCAACCGCAACAACCGACTCAAGAAGCTAGTCGATCTCAATGCTCCCGAAGTGATCATCCGCAACGAAAAGCGGATGCTCCAGCAATCCGTCGATGCCTTGTTCGACAATAACCGTTGCAAGCGGCCGGTACTCGGTTCCTCGAACCGCCCGCTCAAGTCGCTGACGGACATGATCAAGGGCAAGCAGGGCCGTTTCCGCGAGAACTTGCTCGGCAAACGCGTCGATTACTCGGCCCGTTCGGTTATCGTCGTTGGTCCCGACCTCAAGCTGCATCAGTGCGGTTTGCCGAAGAAGATCGCTCTCGAACTTTTCCAGCCGTTCATCATCCGCCGGCTCAAGGAACTTGGCTACGCCGACACGATCAAGTCCGCCAAGAAGATGCTGGAGCGCAAAGACGACCAGGTTTGGGATATTCTCGAAGAAGTGACGAAGAGCCATCCGGTGCTTCTCAATCGCGCTCCGACGCTGCATCGCATGGGCATCCAGGCGTTCGAGCCGGTGTTGATCGAAGGCAACGCGATCCGCATCCACCCGCTTGTCTGTAAAGGCTTCAACGCCGACTTTGACGGCGATCAAATGGCCGTGCATCTGCCGCTTTCGATCGAGGCCCAGGTCGAGGCCACCGTGCTGATGATGTCCACCAACAACATCTTCAGCCCCGCCAACGGCAACCCGATCATCACGCCGTCCCAGGACATCGTGATGGGTTGCTATTATCTGACCGCGTCCCGCGGCGAGGAAGGCGAGAAGATCGAAGCCGGCGACGGCATGATCTTCCATAGCCCGAACGAAGTCTTCACCGCGTTCCAGCAGAACAAGCTCGGCATCCATGCCCGCATCAAGGTACGGCTGCCGATGGGACACGTTCAGGTGGGCCATCCCGGCTCGTCGCGATTTTCGTACGGCCAGCTCGTGACTCTCGAGAATTTCACCGAAGAGCGTTTCCGGATCCAGGCCATGTGCAAGGCCACAATCACGGATGCGGGCGACTCGCGACTGACGGTAGGCACCGTCGTCCCGTTTGATGAGTTTGAAAAGGAACGTCAGCGCCTGGCCGCGAATGCCAAAAAGAAACCGCCGGTCGCTAGCTTCACGCACACCGAACCGGTGGCGGCAGCCTCGTTCCCCAAGAAATTCATCACGGAACTGAAGCTCGACAAGGACAAGACGATCGTCGACGAATTGCCGCGTAAGTCAGGCTCGATCGTCAAGACCACCGTCGGCCGCGTGATTTTTAACGACATCCTGCATCCCAAGATGTCCTTCTACGACTTGCCGCTGACGTCGAAGCACCTCAGCCGCATTATCGCGGACTGCTACCAGGTCCTCGGCCGAAAAGAAACGATCGACCTCCTCGATCGCATGAAAGAAACGGGCTTCCACGAATCGACGCGGTCGGGCCTGAGTTTCGCCGCATCGGACCTCAAGACACCCGACAACAAGGAACAGGTGCTTCGCGAGAAGGACAAGGAAGTCGAGAAGTTCCGCAAGCAATATGAACGCGGCATTATCACGAGCGACGAACGTTACAACAAAGTCATCGGCGTGTGGACCGAAGCCCGCGACGAGATCACGGGCAAGATGATGTCGGAACTGAAAAACGACCGCCGCGACGGCGTGGCGTATATCAACCCGATTTATCTGATGGCCCATTCGGGCGCTCGCGGCGGCATCGAACAGATCCGCCAATTGGCCGGTATGCGCGGTTTGATGGCCAAACCGTCCGGGCAGATCATCGAGACGCCGATCAAATCGAACTTCCGTGAAGGCCTCACCGTACTCGAATATTTCAGTTCGACGCACGGTGCCCGTAAGGGTCTTGCCGACACCGCATTGAAGACGGCCGATTCGGGCTACCTGACGCGTAAGCTCGCGGACGTCGCCCAGAACGTCGTCATCACGCAATACGATTGCGGCACCACGCAAGGGACCACGAAGGGCATCATCTACAAGGGCGATGAAATCGATCGGCCCATCTCGGACGCGATCCGCGGCCGGGTCAGCCGTACCGAGATCAAGCATCCGACCACCGGCGAGTACATCGTTTCCGAAAACGAAATGTTCACGCCGAAAAAGGCGAAGATGCTCGAAGACCTCGGCATCGACAAGGTGACCGTCCGCAGTCCGATGACCTGCCAGGCCACGCTCGGCATCTGCCGGATGTGCTACGGCATGGATCTCGCGACTGGGGCTCTCGTAGAAGAAGGCATGGCGGTCGGCATTATCGCCGCCCAGTCGATTGGCGAGCCCGGCACGCAGTTGACCATGCGTACCTTCCACATCGGCGGCGTCGCGACCGGCAAGATCATGGCCGATAGCGAAGTGAAAACCCGAAAGGGCGGTATCGTTCAGCTCGAACGCATCAACGTCGTTGTGAACGAACAAAACCAGAACATCGCTCTGGCCCGCACCGGCGAAGTCTTGATTGTCAAAGGCAAGGATCAGCCGCCCGTCGAACGTTTCTCCGTTCCCAACGGTGCGGAACTGTTCGTCAAGGAAGGCCAGGAGATCGGGCCCGGAACGGTCCTGTGCAAATGGGATCCGCACATGACGCCCATCATTAGCGAAGAGGGCGGCCGGGTCCGTTACGAGGACATCAAGGAAAACGAAACGGTCCGCAAAGAGAAAGATTCGAGCGGCACCGAACGGCTCATTATCATGGAGCACAAGGGTGAACTTCATCCCCAGCTCGTGGTCGAAGACGAACGCGGCAACATCCTGAAGGCGTACTTCATCCCCGAACGCGCTTACATCGAAGTGAAGGCCGGCCAGCAGATTTTCGCCGGCTCGTTGCTTGCCAAGACGCCGAAGGAAGTCGGCGGCACGCAGGATATCACGGGTGGTCTGCCCCGCGTCACGGAAATCTTCGAGGCTCGCCGGCCCCGCGACCCGGCGGTCATGTCGGAAGTGTCCGGCAAGATCCGCGTCGGCGATAAGAAGCGCGGCAAGCGTTTGATCTACATTCAACCCGAAACCGACCAGGGCAAGTCGATCGGCGAGGAGAAGGAGCATCAAGTTCCTCACGGCAAGCAGCTCCGCGTGCATGCCGGCGAATACGTGAAGGAAGGCGATCCGCTCGTCTTCGGCCCGTTGGTGCCGCACGATATTCTCCGCATCTCCGGCATCGATGCCGTGCAGGACTATCTCGTCCGTGAAGTGCAGAGCGTCTATCGTTCCCAGCGTGTCGATATCGACGACAAGCACATCGAGATCATCGTCGCGCAGATGCTTCGCAAGGTGAAGATCAACGAAATGGGCGACACCAGCCTGCTCCCGGGTCTGGTGATGGATCGTTTCAGCTTCAGCACGCTCAACGATCGTCTCGTCAAGGATTGCGTGAAGATCAAGAACAAGCACGATTCGCAGTTCGAGGATGGCCGCATCGTTTCCAAGGAAGCGTTCGAAGAAGAGAAGGCCCGCATCGAAGTCGAGGGAGGCAAGCCGCCGACCTGGACCGCTCCCGAAAAGGCGACTTGCGAACGCGTGCTGCTGGGCATCACGAAAGCCGCGGTTCAATCCGAGAGCTTCATCTCGGCCGCGAGCTTCCAGGAAACCACCAAGGTGCTCACCGAGGCCGCGCTCGCGGGCAAGATCGACTTGTTGGTCGGCCTTAAGGAGAACGTCATCCTCGGCCACTTGGTCCCCGCCGGCACCGGCTTCCGCATCTATCAAGACAGCGAAGTCCGGATCAACACGCCTGAAAAGGACGAAGTGGAAGACGAAGTCGAAGAGGCCCCCGCCGCGGAAAGCAGCGACGAACCGGCCGTGATTGTTTGAACCTCCCGTATAGCCGCTCCTCATGGGAAGCCCCTTGAGGAGCGGCTGGGCGACAAGTTTCATCCCTTTCGCTAGACAATTTGGTGGCTCCCCGTAAAATGATCAAACGGGCTTGATCGTTTTCGTCCTCGAATGGAATTGATTCCATCCCCAGGAACGGGGATGTCCGCGAACATTCCACGACGGTCTCGGCCGTCATGCACCTGGAATAAGCAAGAACGGTCTACACGAGAGCTGAATCGACACCGATCGCGGTGTCTCGACGAGTCGCAGTGGGCGTCTCGCGATTGCCTTTTTACCTGTTGAGGAGCCGGCGACCCTATTTCGACCGGCCTGCCATCTATGCTCGATAGAATTCGAAACATCGGTATCATCGCCCACGTGGACGCGGGTAAAACCACCACGACCGAGCGCATTCTGTATTACTCCGGCACCAAGCACAAAGTCGGCGATATCGACGATGGCGACACCACCACCGACTTCGATCCCGAAGAGCGCGCGCGTGGTATCACTATCAATTCCGCGGCCGTCTCCATCGACTGGAAGGACAGCAAGGGCAACGATATCGAGATCAACATCATTGATACGCCCGGCCACGTTGACTTCACCGCCGAGGTCGAACGCTCCCTGCGCGTTCTCGACGGCGGCGTCACCGTGTTCTGCGCGGTCGGCGGCGTCGAAGTGCAATCCGAAACCGTGTGGTTCCAGGCCAACAAGTACAAAGTCCCCCGCATCGCGTTTGTGAACAAGCTCGACCGCATGGGCGCGGACTTCTTCGACTGCGTCGAGCAGATGAAGACGAAGCTCCACGTCACCCCCGCGATTTGCGCCATTCCGGTTGGCCAATCGAGCGATTTCAAGGGAATCATCGATCTGATCGATTTCAAATTCGTGCTGAAAGACGACACGGACAAGACCAATCGATGATCCTCGAAGGCAAGGAAGTGCCCAAGGAGAAGTTGATTCACGCGTTGCGGGTCGGCACGCTGGCCAACAAGTTCAGCCCGATCTATTGCGGGTCATCGAAGAATTTCCACGGCGTGCAGATTCTGCTCGACGCGGTCGTGAACTTCTTGCCGTCGCCGGAAGACCGCCCCCCCGTGGACGGCTTCAATCCCAAGGCGAAGGTCAAGGAACTTCGGAAACCCGATACGAAAGAGCCCTTTTCGGGCTTGGCATTTAAGACGGTTACCGAAGCGACCGGCGACCTTGTTTACGTCCGCGTTTATTCGGGCGTCTTGAAGCAGGGCGACACGGTTCTCAACACCACCATCGGCCGAACGGAGCGCATCGCACGCCTTTACCGCATGATGGGTAACGAGAAACAGGAACTTCCCGAAGCGGTGCCCGGCGTGATTGCCGCCGTCGTCGGACTGAAGCAGACCTACACCGGCCACACGTTGTGCGCGGAAGACCATCCGATCGCGCTCGAATCGATCACGTTCCCGAAGCCGGTTATCTCGATGGCGGTCATCCCCGACAAGACTACCGACAGCGACAAGCTCGGCATGGCCATCCAGAAGCTGACCCGCGACGACCCGACCATCAAGTTCCACACCGACGAGGAAACCAAAGACCTCATCCTCTCCGGTATGGGTGAGTTGCATCTGGAAGTCTCGGTTGGCAAGCTGATGCGCAATCCCGGCGTCAAAGTGACGACCGGCAAGCCGCGCGTCGCCTATCGACAGACGCTGGGCCGACCGCTGGAACTGCAAACCCGCTACATCAAGCAGACGGGTGGCCGTGGTAAGTTCGCCGTCATTCACATGCGCTACAAGCCGCTCGATCAGGACGGCATCGATGAATGGGTAAAGTTCCAGACTGATAACGGCGAGAAGCCGGATGTGAACAACGTCTACTTTCACGATACCATCGTGGGCGGCGTGGTTCCGAAGGAGTACATTCCGTCGGTCGAAGCGGGCTTCCGCAACATGGCGAAGCGCGGGAGCAAGTATCCGTTCCCATTTGTCGATCTCGATGCGTGCTTGTTCGACGGCAAGATCCACGACGTCGACTCGTCGCAAGACGCGTTCCGTTCGGCGGCGGAAGAAAACTTCCGCGACGCCCAGCAGGTGGCCGGCATCAAGCTCCTTGAGCCAATCATGACGGTCGTGGTCGTGACGCCGGAGACTTACCAAGGTGCCATCACCGGCGACGTGAACCGCCGCCGGGGTATCATCGAGGAAATTTCGAGCGACAAGGGCCGTGGCATCATCCGGGCCAAAGTGCCGTTGGCGAACCTGTTCGGTTACACCAGCGACCTCCGCGGTGCAACCTCCGGCACGGCGAGCTTCAGCATGGAATTCAGCCACTACGCCGAAGTCCGCGAGGAATTGGCCGACATTCCGAAGCCGGAGAAGAAGTAAAACGAGATTTGGCGAGCCGGCTCGCGTAAGCGGCCGGAGGAATATTGCAAACCTCCGGCCGCTCACGCGGGCCGGCTCGCCAAAACCACCACTCGAAGGGGATGCGAAGGGCACGATTTTGCGCCTTTCGCATCCCCTTCGCCTTTTTCATTGACCATCGCCTAGTGCAATCTCCATAATACCCAAACTAGACGAATTTTCGGTCGCGTCTGGATCAGGGGGAAATCGGGCCAGTCGTCCGGTTTGTCCGTGTCTTCCATTATGACCGATCAAGATAATGGTCCGTCGTCTCTCGATCCCGCTTCATTGCGGGGAGTTCCGCGGCCGGCCGGCATCAACCGTCGTTGAAAGGGACCCATTTCGGATGGGTTTGACATTGTTCCTGCTTTCGATGCTCTGCCTGCTGTTGCTTGCTGACTGCATGCGGCATCGGGTTCGGCATTCGTTCTCGACCCGCGCGCTTGAGTCGGCCGTGCGTTTTGGGCACGGCGGTCTGCAGGTGGTCCGGGTCGCGTGGATTGGCTTCCCGTCCGGTTCGCTGGGCGTTCCGGGCGTTCGACGTTTCCCTTTGACGAACTCGACTTCAAGGAATGAATCACCGCCGCCTTCCCTCGCGGGAAGGAAGGCGAAACGAAGTACGTGTTGATCGCTTCCGCTTGCTCGTTCGAGAATTGACGGGCCACTTTAAGGAGTGGCCCCGATGTTCACTGCCGAGGGGATTCCCATCCTTGTTCTGGTCGCACTGGCCGGCACGGGAATTGGGTTCGCCGTTGCTCGCGCTGTCATGCGCACCCGTTTACGCGTGGATGAAGCCCGCGTCCACGATCTCGAAGGCCAAGCCCAAACCAGGGCCAACGATATCCTCGAGCTCGCTCGCAAGGACGCGGAACGGCTCGCGAAGGATGCCGAACTTCGCATGAAGGACGACGTCTTTCGTAAGCGCGAGGATTTCAACCGGGAAATGGAATCGCTCCGCACGGAACTGCGCGATCTCGAACGTCGTGCTGAAAAACGAGAAGACGCCGCCGAGCAACGCCATCAAGAACTGCAAAAGAAGGAACGGGAGCTCGAACACCACCTGAAGAAACACCACGAACGCAAAGAACATGTCGAAAAGCGGAGCCGAGAACTCGAAGTCTTGATCAAGGAAGCCACCGAACGGCTTCACGACCTTTCAGGAATGAGCCGGGAACAAGCGGAGAAGGTACTGCTCGAACGACTGGAAGTCGAGATGACAGGCGAGATCGCATCTCGTCTACAAAAGCATGAAGAACGCTACCGATTGGAAGGCGAGCAGAAGGCCCGCGAAATTCTGGCGACCGCCATTCAGCGTTACGCATCCTCTCACACCGCCGATACCACGGTAAGCACGGTCGATATTCCCAGCGACGACATGAAAGGCCGCATTATTGGCCGCGAAGGCCGCAATATTCGCACCTTCGAAAAGGCGACGGGCGTGGACGTGATCGTCGACGACACACCGGGAGTCGTCATCGTCAGCGCCTTCGACAACGTCCGCCGCGAGACTGCTCGCCTGGCTCTGACGAAGTTGATTGCCGACGGCCGTATTCACCCGACGCGGATCGAAGAAGTCGTTGCCGAGACGCAGAAGGAAATCGAAAAGCACATCATGGAAGTGGGCCGGGCAGCGGTCGAGGAAGCCGACGTGGGGGCCCCCGTTCACGAGAAGATCGTGCATCTGCTGGGACGGTTGAAGTTCCGCACCAGTTACAGCCAGAACGTGTTGCAGCATAGCCTCGAAGTCGCGCACCTTTGCGGCATGATGGCTGCCGAAATTGGCCTGAACGCTCAATTGGCCCGACGGTGTGCATTGCTACACGATGTCGGCAAGGCGGCCGACCACGAAATGGAGGGGGGCCATCCCAAGATCGGCGCGGAACTCGCCAAGCGTTACGGCGAAACCAACAAGGACGTCTTGCACGCCATCGCCGGCCATCACGACGACATTACCATCGACCACATTTATACGGTGTTAGTTGCCGCCGCCGATGCGATCAGTGCCTCGCGGCCAGGTGCCCGTCGCGAGACCCTCGAGAAATACGTCAAGCGCATGGCCGATCTCGAGGCCGTCGCCTGCGGCTTTGTAGGCATCGAACATGCCTTTGCGATTCAGGCGGGTCGCGAGCTTCGCGTGATCGCCAACGCGCATCAAATCAGCGACAGTGAGTCGCTGAAAGTCTGCCACGACATCGCCAGGGCCATCGAGCAACAACTCGACTATCCCGGCGAGATCAAGGTGACAGTGGTGCGGGAGACGCGAACGGTTGAGTTCGCCCGATAACGCGTGAAGCCGCGACGCGGAATCTACGGAGCGGAGCGTTTGTTTCCAAAGCGCTCCGCTCCGTAGATTCCGCATCGCGGCCTCACGGGGGATTGGATTATCGTAGTTGCGGCAAAGCCGCGTTCATTTCCGGCGGTCGAACCAAATCATCAGAGCCAAGAAAAACATGATCAGGCCCAGCGCCAGAAACGCTGTGCCGAACCATCCGTAGCTTCCGTAGATCTGATCGTAGTACCGCCCGGGAAGATAGAGAATTCCCATGGCAAACTCGCAAGCTTGAATAACCAGAGATGGGAGCGATTGTTAAGTCTGCAACACTTTTGCGGGTTCGGCGGGAAAATAATTTGGAAAATCGGAAATTTTTGGGAACTTTGCGGACGGGAGGATTTGCAATCCAGATCAGATTCAAGCAAGGAGTTTCACGCGAACGTGCCGCACCAGATCAGCCAGATCCTCAACCAACGACACCCCATAACGAGCGCAAACCACCTCGACGTTGCCCCGCCGCCAGTACCCAGCCGGGCAGCAAACGACCAACTTGCCGCTCCGAGCGAATAGACCGAGCTCCAGTAGCGTGATCGGAGCTTGCGTCGCCGGATCGAAGTACATGGCGATGACCGTTGCCTGTTCCA
>JAIOQJ010000477.1 GCA_021413475.1 Planctomycetota bacterium
GGTCATCTGGGTCTTGATCGAGATGAATCGCAACGAAGTGGTCAGCCGGATCATGAAGACAACTCCGGGGAAATTCTCGCTCGACTCCGGGTTTGTCGGCTCGTTCCTGACCTATGTGGTTCCGGTGATCGGCATCCTAGCGGCCCAGCTTTCCGGGTCTTTCCGGTGGTTGCTGGAGCCGCTGTTGCGTGTGATGAAGTAAGCCGCATGCGGCATGAAGCGGCAATACAATAACCATCATGGTATCGATCCTTCCGGGAAACATTCTCGACGAACGGCAGCGCCGCGAGGCGCTCGCCTTGCAATTCACCAATCAGCCGGACGATGAACGACCCGAAAAAATCGAGAGTGCATCTGCCGCACTGCAATCGGGCCAGCTCGATGCATCCGGCCTACTGACGGCCTGGATCGGCAAACATTTGGTGGGTGTCCTCGTCGTCGAATTCATGCCCGGCAGCGGAGCGAGCTACTGGCCGCATCACGTCGAACCGATCGCCGAATGCATCGCGGTGGAGGATGCCTTGCTTTCGCGAGCCAGCGACTTGCTCCGGGATCGACGCATCAAGGTAGCTCAGTCGCTGATCCCATCAGGTGGAACTGAAATCCGACAGGCACTCGAACGGCATGGCTTTCTTTACGTCACGCGTGTCTGGCGCATGAATGCCGACGTGCGGGCCATCAAGATTCGTCCCATTGCCGACCTTCAAATGGACGCATGGGACTCGGCCAACGGATCCACATTCCTAAATGTGTTGATGCAAACATTCACGGGGACACTCGACGCTCCGGAACTCGACGGTACGCGCACCCCGGCGGAGGTTCTCGCCGGGCATCAAGCCAGCGCGCCGGACCAGTCGCGCTGGTGGCTGGCCCGCTGGAAGGGCGAACCGGCTGGCGTTCTGATCCTCGCACAAGCGGGATCGCCAGAAGTTCTCGATCTTGCCTATCTTGGTGTTGCTCCCGCCTGGCGCGGTCGCGGCATTGGTTCGGCCATGCTCTCGTTTTCCCTGGAAAAGACGGCAGAATTAGGTGGCCGGGCCATGACGCTGCTTGTCGACGAGCGAAATTGGCCCGCTCTCGAACTATACCGTGAGGCGGGCTTTCAGGACGTCGATTCACGCGACGTTTTGCTCCGCAAGCTTCAGCTCACTTGACGGATTTTTCGCGCGATATTTTTGTTCTCTTAATTCAATCAACATCAGCTGGCCACCTTTCGCGATTCAGATTGAGATCGTTTGACGTCGAAAGTGTCCAGGGAAAATTTCATCGGAATGAATGGCACGAAATATTTTTAAAGCTCGTTCTATTTCTTCCCCAATTCAGTCTTGGACAACCCGACCGGCCGACGCTATGATTGCCCCTCCAGAACCTCGGCGAGCCTCCCGGACTTCCCATCCGAAGCAGACCGATACCTCTCTTGCGATGCGATTTAATTGGATCCTGCGCATTGATGCGCCTTCGCAAGGAGTGTTGCCGTGCCTTCGCGTTCCGCGATGGTCGTTCCCCCTTTTACGGGTGGTTCGATCCTAGACCAAGATTTAGAGACTCGACTCGAAAATGACATCATCAAGCGAATTAGCCCCGATCGATACAACCTCTGGTTCCGAGACCATACGAAGTTCATTCTGAACGACGACGTTCTGACGATCGGCGTGCAGAATCTAATGTGCCAGGAATGGCTGCAACGGACGTTCGGTGAAGACGTTCGCGACGCGGTGGCGGCCGTTATCGGGCCGAACATCGTGGTTCGTTACGTCATCGATCCGGAATTGTTCCGGGCCGCCCGGGCCGAGCAGGAACGGGTGGCGAACGTTGGCGCACCGAGCCAGCCAGCACCAACGGAAAAAGCGGAAGTGCTAGCGGAACGACCGGTTCGGCGAGTCAAAGGCCAAGAAGCGGACCACGCCCCGAAGCGAAGCCGCAAGTGGCGGCACCTGAGCGATTTCGTGGTTGGCCCGTGCAACCGCGTGGCCCATGCTTCGGCGATGAGCATCGTCGAGGAACCGGGCCTTGTTGCGAATCCGTTCGTTGTGTACGGACCGGTTGGCACCGGGAAGACGCACCTGCTGGAAGGAATCTACGCCGGCCTGCGAAAGCGCTGGCCCGATCACGTGGTGCGTTTTTCGACGGCCGAGGATTTCACCAACGCCTTTGTACAGACGATGCACCAGGGCCGGCAGGCGGATTTTCGCAAGCAGTTTCGCGATTGTTCCGTCCTGTTGCTGGACGATCTGAATTTCCTCGCCAGCAAGAAGGCGACGCAGAT
>JAIOQJ010000478.1 GCA_021413475.1 Planctomycetota bacterium
AAGTACAAGTCCGAACCAAAGGACAGGCCATGCACACGCGCCGCGAGTTGCTGCAAAAAGCTGGTCTTGGCTTCGGTGCCTTGGCGCTGACGTCTCTGCTTGCCGACGAAGGCCGCCTGTTGGCCGACAACGGGGGCGTACTCAGCCCGGTCACGCGCACGGGCCCCGTCAACGTGAAGAGCGTCATTTTCCTCTTCATGGGCGGTGGACCCAGCCAGGTTGATACCTGGGACCCCAAGCCCGAATTGGCGAAACTCGACGGGCAGGATGTGCCGCGCAGCATTGCCAAGGATGTGCCGCGAATTGCACGGTCGCCGTTGCGAAGCCTGTTCGCGTCCCCCTATCGGTTCCGCAGGCAGGGGCAGAGCGGTATCCCCGTTTCCGAGTTGTTTCCCGAAATTGGCAAGCGAGTCGATGACCTCTGCGTGTTGCGAAGTTGCCGGCACAACACGCCCATCCACGCCCCGGCCGAGTATTTGTCGACGACCGGCACGCAAGTGGGCGATCGTCCGAGTCTCGGTGCGTGGCTGTACTACGGCCTCGGCAGCGAGAACCAGAATTTGCCGGGTTTCCTCGTCTTGATGTCCAACCAGGCGTCGATGCGGGCACCCTCTTGGTCCAACGGTTTCTTACCGGCTCGCTACCAAGGCACCGTGGTCAAGCCCGAGGGCATTCCTCATTTGGTGTTGCCCGCCGACACCAGCGTGACTCGACGGCAGGCGCAGCTCGACCTCTTGAGTAGGTTGAATGAGCATCATCGAGAGCGTCAGGTCGAGAATTCCGAACTCGAAGCCCGCATCAAGTCATACGAGCTTGCCTTCCGCATGCAGACGGCCGCCCCCGAAGCATTCGAATTGACGCGTGAAACGGAAGAGACCAAACTTTTGTACGGGATGGATGTTGCCGAGAGCGCGGAGTTCGGCACGCATTGTCTGCTGGCTCGCCGGATGGTGGAACGGGGTGTCCGCTTCGTGCAACTTCGAAACTCGGACTGGGACGCCCATGGCGACTTGAAGAAGAACCACGACGCGACCTGCAAGCGAGTGGACCGCCCGATCGCCGGCCTGCTCACCGATCTCAAACGCCGTGGCCTGCTGGAATCAACCCTCGTCATTTGGGGTGGAGAATTCGGACGTACTCCAACGGCCGAGAATCCCGGCAGCCCCAGCCCGGGCCGCGACCATTCCCCCAGCGGCTACTCGATGTGGCTTGCTGGCGGCGGCGTCAAGGGGGGCCAGGTGATCGGTGCCACCGATCCCGTCGGCTACGCCGCCGTCGAAAAGCCGATTCATCCCAACGACTTCCACGCGACCATTCTGCACGCTCTGGGGATCGACCAGAAAAACCTCTTCTATCGCCACAACAATCGCGACGAAATGGTCACCGTCAACGGCGGTAACGTCGTGAACGAGGCCTTCGGATAACGACCGCTCCATCAACCCGTCACCATCTCTTGCAGCGGTGCCTCGGACATTGCGTACGCACTACCGTAGGTTTCCACTTCAGCGGCCGGCACCGGATTGTTCACCGTCACGACCAGACACGAAGCCTGGCGGACAATCTGTTCCGCGATGCTCCCCATCAGGAGCCGTTGGAAGCCGCTGTTGCCGTGCGATCCCATCACGATCAAGTCGGCCTCGCACTCCGCGGCCACTTGCAGAATCGAGGTGGCGGGATCTCCTTCCACGAATTTGTAGCTGAGGCAAACGTTGGGGGTCGATGGCTGATGGCTGTGGAGTTCTTCGAGTGCCTCGCGATACCACTCCTCGGAATTGAAATTGGGATCCACGCCCCGTGCGTTCATGGCATGATTGGCAGGTGCTGCCACGTGCAGGACGAGCAAATGAGTATGGTGATCGCGCGCCAGCGAACAGGCCAGCGCGAAAGCGTGCTCGGAATGCTCCGAGAAATCCGTCGGATGCAGGATCGTGTTGATCGGTAACATGGATGTGCCCCTCCCCGAGAAAAGTGAACAGAAATGGCGATCGGTTTTTCAAGGCGAAACGAAATGAGTGCCAATTCGCACATCAAGGCGCGAACGGCTCGCGGAACTGCAAACGTCGCATCAATTCGCCACGGTTTTGGAGCGTCGCGAATGCGACCAACTCAACCATAGCAAATCAAAAGGCCCGATGCCTACCCGAAGTGAAATAAAATCGAGCGATTTCCGTAATGTTTGCCGCGAGCCGAAGTTGGTTTACCTTGCGACGTGAAAAGGTTATTCTAATCCCATTCGATGCCCCTGCCGAATGGAATGGTCCCACCCGAACGCACCGCCGGTTGATCCCAACCGCATCCCCGTCGAAAGGCAATCACCCTTGCCACGTTCCATCGAGATCGATCCTGAAATGATGTCGCGGCGTCAGTGGCTAAGGGTTGCTCTGGGCGGCCTCGGTGCCAACGCGATCCTGCCGATGCAGCTGAGGCTGAACCTCCCCACAGGCGGCGGCAAGACGTTGATCGGTGCTTACGCGGTACACATCGTGTCGGAGAAGTTCCTGCAAACGACCACCCCAACTGTGCTCTGGCTCGCGCCGAGCAATGCGATCGTCTCGTAGACGCTTCATGCGCTGCGAAACCGCGAGCATCCGTATCGCCGAACTCTGGACGAGAAGTTCGCGGGCAACGTGAAGGTCATGGAACTGAGCGAGGCACTGTCCGTGACGCGAGCCGACCTGACCGGGGCGGCGTGCATCATCGTGACGACGTTCCAGGCCCTGCGCGTGGACAACACCGAGGGCCGCAAGGTCTACGAGAGCAATGGAGCCCTGCAACACCATTTCGAGGCAACGGGCGCGCGTGATCTGTATCTGGACGAACAGGGAGTGTACACCTACTCGCTGGCGAACGTGCTCCACATGCACCACCCACTGGTGATCATGGACGAGGCGCACAACGCGCACGGTGCTGAGCTTCGACACGTTCGTGCGTTTTCGTCCGTCGGCGATTGTGGAGATGACCGCCACTCCTCAGCGCACCCACGACCCAAAGAAGGAACTTTACGCGAGTAACATCCTCACCCACGTCTCGGCCGCGGAACTCAAGGCCGAGCAAATGATCAAGCTGCCGATCCGCCTGCGGACCGACGCGGACTGGCGGCTGGTCGTCCGCGATGCGCTCGACACCCGACGGCAACTGGCCGAGCAGGCAGCCAAGGAACGCGCGGACACCGGCGAATACATCCGCCCGATCATTCTGTTCCAGGCGCAGTCGGTGGAAGGGGACGATTTGAACGTCGACAAGCTGAAGCAGGTGCTCATCGACGACTTCGAAAAAAGGGGGACCGGCACGAATGGCATTCGGATAAGGACGAACAAGTAGAGCATTGGCAAAATACGAAATCTGCGTAACTGCCTATTCTACCCAGCATGACGATTCCGAGGCGATCTGTCCTTATCCGAATGCCATTCGGGACAGGCACCTTTAATCGGAAATTCTTGCCTACTTGTCCGATTCCAGCGACACCCCTGCCGACCCGACTGAGCATGATGCCTATCATTCATTTTTCAGAAACCGCCGCGATCACCCGCCCAGGAGCGACCCGCAAAAGATGGTGCGAAATTGGTGAAAAGAGGGAGTCTGGAAAAATCTGAGGTGTGGGTAGAATACGGGATCGGGTCAGTTTCCGTCAAGAAAATTGCCTCTTTCACGTTTCATTGCATCGTTTCATTTCATCGCAACCCTGTCCCAATGAGACGATGCAACTGAAGGTGGCCGAGAGGAGGAGCGGCTCACGGACAGCACGGGCAAGGGATGATGATTCTGCCTGCGATGCCGCATGTCCAAATTTTCCCAGAAATCCAAAAATACCCTTCTACATGTACACAACCACCGAGTAAACTCACCCATACTTGCCAGATTGCCCTGTGCTGCACCCACCCCACCATCAGATGGTTTGCGTCTGTCGTCTAGGTTCGCGTTCAGAAGTGCATTCACCAAAGCCCCCCTCTACGCCAACAACTCCTTCACCACCCGCCCATGCACATCCGTCAATCGATAATCGCGTCCCTGATAGCGGTAGGTCAGTCGCGTGTGGTCCATGCCCAATAGGTGTAGGATCGTCGCTTGCAGGTCGTGCGGGTGTACCTTGTTCTCGGTGACGGAGAAGCCGAGGTCATCGGTGTCGCCGAGGGAGTAGCCTTGTTTGACGCCGGCACCGGCCATCCAGACGCAGTAGCAATCGGGATAGTGGTCGCGGCCCAATACTTGTCCGCCGGATGTACGGCCTTCGCGGAAGGGGGTGCGGCCAAACTCGCCGCTCCAGACGATCAGGGTGTCTTCGAACATGCCGAGCCGTTTCAAGTCTTTGATGAGGGCGGCGATCGGCCGATCCATCGTGGCGCACTTTTTCGTAAGTCCATCGCGGATGTCCTCGCCGGGCCCGGTGCCGTGGAAGTCCCAGCCCCAGTCGAAGAGTTGCACGAAGCGAACGCCCTGTTGGAGGAGGCGGCGGGCGAGCAAGCAGTTGTTGGCGAAACTCGCCGCCCCGGCCACGGCCCCATAGGCTTCCTGAGTTTGCTTGGTTTCGCGCGAGATATCCATCACTTCCGGTGCGGCCGTCTGCATGCGGAAAGCGAGTTCATACTGTTGGATCCGCGTCGTCGTTTCTGTATGGCCGAGATCGCTCGCCTGGATTTCGTTCAGGTCGCGGAGGGCATCGATGGTCTTCCGACGCACTTCACGGTCCATGCCCGCGGGGTCGGAGATATAGAGCACCGCGTCGCCGCGGTTACGGCACTGGACCCCCTGATAGACACTGGGAAGAAACCCGCTCCCCCAACAGTTGGCTCCGCCGCTGGGTTGGACGCCGCTCGAAATCAACACCACGAAGCCGGGGAGATTCTCGTTCTCGCTGCCCAGGCCATACGTCACCCAAGCACCCATACCGGGCCGACCTTGGCGATTCGAGCCGGTGAAGAGCAGCAGTTCGGCCGGGGCGTGGTTGAATTCGTCGGTCTTCATCGACCGAATCATGGCGATGTCGTCGGCCACTTCGTGCAGACGCGGCACAGCATCCGACATCCAAATGCCGCCCTTGCCGTACTGCTGGTATTTCCGCGGCGTACCAAGGAGCTTGGGCACGCCGGACGTGAACGCGAAGCGTCGCCCCTTCAGAAACGAATCGGGCACGTTCTGACCCGTACGTTTGACGAGTTCGGGTTTGTAATCGACCAGGTCCAAATGCGGCGGCGAGCCGGACATGTGCAGATAGATCACTCGCTTGGCCTTGGCCGGGTAAAGCGGTTTCCGCGGCGCGAGCGGGTTCTCGATGGACGCGGGGGCGGCACTCGCCCAATTGGACATGGCAGCCGCGCCAAGGCCGAGCGACCCGGCTCCGAGGAAATGGCGACGGGTGAGGTTTTGGAGGCGTTGTTGATTCAGATTCATGTTTTTCAACCAAGCCCCGAGGTGAGGCTTTGCGAGCCTCGGGGATATTCGAAAAGCAGATCCCCGAGGCTCGCAAAGCCTCGCCTCGGGGATTGTGGTCTTTTCTCACCGCCGCATCATCATCTCATCCAAATTCAGCAACACATTGCACACCGTCGTCCATGCCGCGAGTTCGGCGGCATCCGCGCCCTTTGGCAGCGGGCCGATCGGGTTAGTGGCAAGATCGGTGGCCTTCTTCACATCCTTGGCGAACACGGCCTTGGTCTCGTCGAAGAGGGGAAGTAACCGCTCTTGTTCCCGAGGTGTGATCGGCCGGCCGAGGGCGGTCTTGAAGGCGAAGGCGAGCTTTTCCGTTGGAGTGCTTCCGTTGGTCGCTGTCTTGCGAGCAAGGGCTTGGGCGGCTTCGATGTAGACCGGATCATTGAGTGTCACCAATGCTTGCAGCGGAGTGTTGGTTCGGCTGCGGCGGAGGGTGCAGGCTTCCCGGCTCGGCGCGTCGAACGTGGCCATCGATGGGTACGGGCTGGTTCGCCGCCATTCGGTGTAGAGGCCGCGGCGATGCCGGTTCTCGCCGTCGCTGGGTTGCCAGTCTAGGCCGCCGCCGAACGCGGCATTTAAGCCCATGCTCGGCCGCAAGGGGCGCACCGAGGGGCCGTACATCTTCGTGCTGAGCAGTCCGCTGACCGCGAGAGCCTGGTCGCGGATCGCCTCGGCTGAAAGCCGATGGCGCGGGCCGCGGGCGTAGAGGCGATTGTCGGGGTCTTTCTCACGCATTTCGGGGGTCACGCGCGACTCCTGGCGGTACGCTTCGGACATCACCATCAGTTTCAGCAGGCGTTTGATATCCCACGGCGTTCCCGAAGTTGGCTCCATGAACTCGACGGCCAGCCAATCGAGCAGTGCCGGGTGCGAGGGTAGTTCCCCTTGCGAACCAAATTCCTCCGATGTTCGAACGATGCCGGTGCCGTAGATCTCTTCCCAGAAACGATTAACGACCACACGTGCTGTTAGCGGATTGTCGCGCGAGACCAGCCATTTGGCCATGCCAAGCCGATTGTTCGGCACACCGTTGGGCAAAGGAGGGAAGACGGCTGGCAACCCTTCCGTCACCGTATCGCCGAGGTCGAGGAAGTTGCCGCGAAACTGGAGCTTCGTCACCCGTCGCTTCCCGTCCGCGAGTTCCTTCATGATCGGAACCGTTGGACCAGGCTTCATCGCCGTCAGTTGTTTGCGAAGCGCCGCCGCTTCGTCCTTGAATTTCTTGTCGTTCGGGTTCCCCTTCGCCAACGCTTCGGCCTCAATGGTCTTCTTCTCCAGTTCGGCCCGGGCCTTCTTGATCGCAAGATCAACGTTCACATCGATAAGGGGAGTCTCATCCTTCCGGTCGGCGTCTTCCGTGTTGTTCAAGTAGGCGAAGAACTGGAAATATTCCTTCTGGGTAATCGGGTCGTATTTGTGCGTGTGGCACTGGGCGCAGGCCATTGAAGTGCCCATCCAGACGGCCATCGTCGTGTTGACGCGATCGACGACCGCGACGTTGCGGAACTCCTCGTCGTTGGTGCCGCCTTCGCTGTTGGTCATGGTGTTACGGTGGAAGGCC
Organism: Planctomycetota bacterium; assembly: GCA_021413475.1. GTDB lineage: Bacteria > Planctomycetota > Planctomycetia > Gemmatales > Gemmataceae > JAIOQJ01. The sequence continues at coordinate 6,989 of JAIOQJ010000478.1, forward strand.
GTGGCCGTCAGTTGTTCCGGGGTCGGTTTGGGCAACATGTCGCCGGCGATCTGTTCGATCGTGAATTGATCGAACGGTTTGTTGGCGTTGAAGCTGCGGATGACGTAATCGCGGAACGGCCAGATCGTGCGCGGCGGGTCGTCGGCGTAGCCCGCACTGTCGGCATAGCGTGCGAGGTCGAGCCAGAGTCGGCCCCAGTGTTCGCCGAACGCCGGCTTCGCGAGCACACCATCGACCATCTTGGAATAGGCATCGGCCGATTGATCGTTCACGAAGGCCTCGACCTCAGACCAGGTTGGCGGCAGGCCAGTAAGATCAAGCGACACCCGGCGAATCAGCGTATAACGATCAGCCAGTGGCGACGGCTTCAGGCCTTCCTTGGTCAGCCGTTCACGCAGAAAAGCGTCAATCGGATGGTTCGCACCTTTAGGAACCGGCGGCCGCACCGGTTTCACGTACGACCAGTGCAAAGCGTAATCGGCCCCCTGGGCGATCCACGCCTTGATCAAGTTGGTTTCGGCCGGCGTGAGTTTTTTGCCGCTCTTCTTCGGCGGCATGGCCTCGTCGTCATGCGTGCTTAGAATCCGGCGAACGATCTCGCTCTGCTCTGGCTTGCCGGGGACGATGGCACTGAGCGCCCCCGCGCGCGTGTCGAAGCGAACCTTCCCCTTGCGCACCTTCTCATCTGGCCCGTGGCAGGCGTAGCAGTTGTTCGAGAGGATCGGCCGAATATCCCGATTGAAATCGACGGCAGGCTCCGCCCCGCGGGCAATCGTTCCAGAAAATATGAACAGTGATGTAAGAAGGAAGAATCGGCTCATGGCGGGTTCCGGAGGGAAGGTAGGATTCTCTCTATTGTGCCTTGAGTGGAAGGGGATGGCCAGAGGAGAAGTTGGGTGGGTTCATTCGAATAGGATTCTTCCTGCCCAGACTGATGCTTCTTGATTGTGCTTTCTCACCCTCTCTTTCTTCAGAGGAAGATGGCTCGTCAAAATTTTGGCGAGCTAGGTCGCGGCATCGCCTGGCGTCGTTGATCGATCACTCCGGGCGCTGACGCGACCTGGTTCGCCAGTGTTTGAAGACTCTCGCTGAACGCGTTCAACAACTATCCGTATCCCGTATCTGAAAACCATAGACTTCAATCCGTCACACGAATAAAGTCAAATCATGACGTTTGATCAGGAGTCAGAACAGTCATTTCTTTTGCCGGCTTTCCTCGGGAGACGCAAATCCGATGTCGGAGAGAACGGAGCAAGAAGCACCGACGGGCGATGCCGAATTGGGGAGTTCCTCCAAGAAGCGGACGCTCGTTGACGGTGTTGCCAAGGCCGTACAGACGATTGTCGATCCGGTCGGAAAATTCGTGCCGCACCGCTTTCAGCCGGGCGATACGTTCGGCGACTATGTCATTCTTCGGGAACTCGGTCACGGCGGGTTCGCAACCGTCTATCTTGTCCACGATGTTTCGCTCAATCGCCGGATCGCCCTAAAGGTCTCCGAACGAGGTGGACTGGGCGAAGGAAAGACGCTCGCGGAACTCGAACATGCCCACATCGTCCAAGTTCACGCGCAATTTACCGATGCAGTATCCGGCAAGCATTGCCTTTGCTTGCAATACGTGCCGGGCACCACGCTGAAACGTGTCATCGAACATTTGCATCGCGAGGGCCAACAACCGCGGGACGGGCGAGACATTCTCGATGCGATCGTCGTCGCATCCAACGAAGAGGTCCCTTTTGACCTGGCCGGCGTCCGCAACCGCGAGATCCTCTCACGCAGCGACTTCGCGTCGGCCGTCTGCCGGATCGGCCGGCAATTGGCGGAGGCACTGGACTTTGCTCATCGACGCGGGATCTTGCATTGCGATATCAAGCCGGCCAACGTTCTGATCAATCCCTACGGGCGGCCCTTGCTTGCCGACTTTAATGTCTCCGTTGATTTCGACCCGTCCCGGCCCGCCAAGAGTACCGGCGGCACCATCGCGTATATGGCTCCCGAACAACTGGCCAATTTGCTGAATGAGCCTGGACAGTCCATCAATGAACGGAGCGACATTTACGCGCTCGGCACCCTCCTCTTTGAATTCATGACGGGCCATCGCCCCTTCCCCGAATCGACGACTCCAGAGACATTGTTGCGCACGCAGCGAATGTTCGATTTCCATGTGTCGTGGGCGAACGAAAAAATCCCGCCGGTTCTCGAGCGTATCTTGCGGCGATGCCTGGAACCGTCGCCCGAATTGCGTTACGCCAATGCGAGCGAACTGGCGAACGCCCTGACGAATGCCTTCGATCTTCTGACAATCGAGAATTCCTTGCCCCAGGGCACGCGAATGACGGCCTGGGCAATGAAATGGCCCGTCTTCATGTTGATCGCCCTGACGATGTTGCCGCAATTGCTGAGTTCCGCTTTTAACATTGCGTACAACGCGATCGAAATTCGTCTGGCGGAAGACCAACGGACGCTGTTTGTCCGGCTCGTGCTCGTTTACAACCTCGTCGCCTATCCCATTGCCATTTTCGTTACCCTGCGTTTGCTGGTGCCATTAATGCGCGGCTGGCACTCGATCGGGTTGTCCGGCGCGATCAAGAGCACGGAGGTCGAAGCGCTTCGGAAACTCTCGTTGCGTGTGGCTCATTGGGGCATGATTTTGGCCCTGTTGGGCTGGCTTCCCGGTGGATTGATCTTTCCATTCATGCTCGACTTTCTGACCGGGCCGGTTCCTTCGGAGGTTTATGCACATTTTCTGCTTTCATTTACACTCTCGGGACTCATCGCGCTCATTTATTCCCATTTCGCCATTCAGTTCATCGTTCTGCGAATCATTTATCCTCGGCTTGGCGATGCCGACACTTATACGCGAGACGGAGCACGACAGGAATTGTCCCATTCCAGCCGCTTTTTGGTTCCGTTCCAGAGCCTGGCCGCGGTCATTCCCCTGGTCGGTGCCGCCCTACTTGTGCTCGTTGAACGCGAAATGACATTGTTGTTCCGCTTGCTAGTAACGAGCTTGATCGTCCTTGGCATGATCGGGGTCGGGATCGCCGTCTCCGCAACCCGCCGACTCAGCCAGATTGTCCGTCTATTGGAGGGCGATAGTGCTCAGGCGGCGGCTCGGATATCACCAATCGAACAACCGTGAAGCCGCGACGCGGAGTCCTCGGAGCGGAGCGTTTTGTCCCACGAAAGGCAAATCGCTCCGCTCCGAGGACTCCGCGTCGCGGCTTCACGGTTTACCACCCTTTGAGTTCCGGCAGATAACCCCAAGCCGGCGTCCGCAGGGAGTAGGCTTCTTTCGACTTTAGCCGCACGGCCCGGAAGCCGGCACCTCGCAAATTCTGCTTGTCTCCAGCCGCAAACTTGACCTCGAACGTCTCACCCTTCAGGTTGTCGTAGGCGGCGTTCGGGTTCTGCCAGTCGATCACCAGTTTCAGGCCGGTCGCGGTCATCTCGCCGTTGACTCGATAGGCCTTCGATTGATCCCCGCCAAGGTAGAAGGTTCCGACCCGGCGGTCGATCACCTTCGATTTCATCACCCCGAAGGATTGGTAGATGTCGAAGTTCATCTGATTGATCCCCGGCAGGTGGTAGATGTCGAGCACGCCGTGTTTGCCGTTCATTTCCGCGTAGAACCGACCGATGCAGGCAATTTCGGTCCAGGTCCGCGGAGCGGCAACGGCGGTGATGGTTGCACCATCTTGGCCGTAATTCCGCAGGAAGTCGTAGGTGATTTCGATCCGTTCCTGCCCGGCCCAACTGTTCTTGACGATGAAGCGAGGGTTGGCGGCATCCGTTCGGTCGTAGCCGACGATCAGCACCGAGTGGCCGGCGATCGCGTCACCCTTATCCTTGAACGGTTCCGTGTACCTCCAGAGCGGCAATTTCATGTCGCCCGCACACACGAAGTCCCACACAACTTCGCGGTTCTGCACCAGGGCCTCCTCGATCGCTTCCGGGTCCCGGCCATTCACTCCCTCGCAACCCGAGACACTGTAGAACTTGGCCCCGGCCAGCTTGACGGCATCGAACCGCCGCGGGTCGAGATTGTTGCTGTTCACGTTGAACTGGCTCTGCCACACGGCCGCGTTGATATCGAGCGGCAGAGCATGCGGCCGATAGCCGAGATCGGCTTCCGCCGGCACCGCGAACCCCTGGGCGAGGTAGCGAACGTAACCGGCACCATGCCCGCCCTGATGGCTCGAAAGGCGATTTTCGGCACGGGTGGCCGAGTCGGGTTGCTTCGGGTCGAGCCAGAAGTTCTTGGTCATCTGGATGAAGAACTCTTCGGAAAGATCGAGATCGCCGTGGCCGGCCCGCTTGTACGCGGCTTCCAAGGCCGCCAAGGTGGAGTGGGCGATGCAAGTGCCACGTTCGCCTTGGTCTTTGTATCGGGTCTGTTGCGTTTCCAGGCTGAACTTGGCAGGCCGTTCGGCGGCGGGCGCGGACGACGTCAGGATGGCCAAGGCGGCCAGTAGGGCTGCCAGGATTCGGGTGATGCTCTTCATGGTTTTCTCCTCAGTTGGTTTGGGTTGTTTCTCTTGACGCAACACCCAGCGAGAGCGGAGGAAAAGAGGGGACATGAATTTTTTTGAGATTCTTGAAATGCAAAAAGCCGCTTGCGGCGGAGCGTTCAATGCTCCGCCGCAAGCGGCTCGAATACTCAGTACTTCAACACATCCGTGGGCGATAGCGGCAGATTCGTGACTTTCTCGCCTTCCGTGGGGATTACCACCGTGAAGATCGCCGGGCCGGTCCCCAGTGTCTTCGCCTTGGCCAATTCCGCCGGGTCCTTGGGATCTTTAACTTCGGTCATGTCGAGCACGACGGTTTCCAGGTAGAACTCTTTCGCCTTTTCGCCGTAGATCTTCGCCAATTCCGCTTTCGGCAGAGTAAAATCGATCACCTGTTCGCTCTGATCGGCCGTGGGGGTGAACTTGTACGGGATGGTCAAGGGATTGCCCGATTCATCCACGAGCACTTTGCCGCTCTTGTCCGTCAGCAGGGCGACAAACACCACATTACGTCCCTTCGCGTTGTCCACTTTCACGCTCGTCTGGAACTTGACGATTGCCCCATCGGCCGATTTTTCAAGGACCGCAGGCGAAACTTCGAAGTCGAAAGCCACCGGGCTGACCGCGACCGGAACCGGGGCCGGCTGAATCGGCAGCGGCGGCACAACCACAATCGGCTGAACCGGGGCCGGCTGAATTGGCAGCGGCGGCACAACCACAACCGGCTGAACCGGGGCGTACGGCTGGTTCGGATTGACCGGCAGCGGAGGTAGAGGAGGAAGCGGCGGGGGCGGCGGAATCACCGGCAGTCGATCAATCGTCGGCGGAGCCGGGATGCTGTAGGGATCGATCCGTGGCCCATTGGCGTAACTGCCAGCGGCGGAACCGATTAGAAGAGCCAGGGCGAACAGCGGCGAGAAAAGACGGCGAATCATGAGAAGTCTCCTTGGTGAAACAGGGTTGATGGTTTGTTAAAGTTCGGAGCGTTCATTTTTGCTCCGTGTCTCATTCGCCATACCCAGCGAAAACCCCTTTCATCAGGGGACATGAAATTTGCAATTTGCAATTTGCAATTGTCAATTTGCAATGGTTTTGTTCCGTTCCCGGCGAGGTGGTATACTGTCCTCCGACCCCTCCGAAGGAGAGCCTAGTGCCAGGTGAACATTCGATCCGTATCCAACGTTGTCTCGATCGTCTCCGCGACGGCGATTCCGCTGCGCGCGACGAATTACTTCGGCACGCGTGCGATTGCTTGCAACGCTTGACGCGGAAGATGCTGAACGACTACAAGGGCGTTCGCCGTTGGGAAGAGACGGGGGACATCTTCCAGAACGCGATGATCCGCTTATGCAAGGGCCTGAACGACGTCACGCCGCCCACCGTGCGCGATTTCTACCGCTTCGCCGCCTTGCAAGTTCGCCGAGAATTGATCGACCTGGCCCGGCATCACTACGGTCCGGAAGGCGGCGGTGCCCACCATATCACGCAATCTCCCCGTGCGGCGGCGGAAGGCGATTCGCCGCAGATCCACGAACAAGCGGCCGATGCTCAAAGCGGGCCACAAGATCTCGCCCAGTGGAGCGAGTTTCATCTAATGGTCGATAAGTTACCCGATGACGAGCGGGCTGTCTTCGACCTCATCTGGTATCAAGGCCTGAGCCAGGAAGAAGCGGCGGAGCTTCTGGATGTGAACGTGCGCACCATCAAGCGACGCTGGCGTGAAGCACGCGTTAAGCTGCATGAAGCGCTGGGTGGCGAGGCTCCCGAACTTTGACCGCCGAGTGCGCTATCTGATGCCTGCTTCCGACGACTTCGACGATCTGATGGACCACTGGGAGGAGCAATTCTCCCGGGGCAACGAGCTTTCGGCCGAAGCTCTTTGCAAAACTCGGCCGGAGTTCCTCGAATCGGCGAAAAAGTACATTCGCGCGATGAAAGCGGTCGGCGGCGGGGCGGCGCAGGAAACCGTTTCTTTCACAAAACGGTCCGAAACTTCCGAACCTATTCGACGCGTCGAAGTTCCCGGCTTCGAGATCATTGATGAACTCGGCCGCGGCGGCATGGGCGTTGTTTATCGAGCCCGGCAGAAGTCACTGCAACGTCTCGTCGCTCTGAAGATGATTCTCCGCGAGGATCTGGCCAGCAAGGACGAAATCGAGCGCTTCCGCGGCGAGGCCGAGGCGCTCGGGCAACTCCAACACCCCAACATCGTTCAAGTTTACGACGTCGGCGAAAGCGGCGGACATCCCTATTTTGCACTGGAACTCGTCTCGGGCGGGAGCTTGAACAAGAAGCTCGAGGGCATCCCGCAACCGCCGCGCGAGGCGGCCGAACTCATCCACACGCTGGCCCTGGCCGTGCAATTTGCCCACGATCGCGGTTTCATCCATCGCGATCTAAAGCCCGGTAACATTCTCCTGGATGAATCCGGAAAGCCCAAGATCACCGATTTCGGTCTGGCCAAACGCTGGAACCCGGCCGGCCTGGCGGTGGACAGCCCGGTTCGAACCGCCAGTGGCGAGGTGCTCGGCACCCCCGCGTACATGGCCCCCGAGCAAGCCCGCGGCGATGTCCGCGGCATCGGCCCCGGAGCGGATATCTACGCTCTCGGAGCGATGCTCTATGAAATGATCACTGGCCAGCACCCCTTTCGCGGATTGTCCCTGATCGAGATCCTCGCCCAGGTGGTCAACAGCGCCCCGATGCAGCCGCGCCGACTGCGACCCGAAATCCCGCGCGATCTCGACACCATCTGCATGAACAGCCGCGACCAGGTAAGCAAAGCGCTCGACATCTCGGAAAAGCACCGCAAGGAATCGCTACGGAACTTGGCCGAGAGTTCCCTAGATCGCGGCCTGTCGCTGTGCGATCAGGGCGAGATCGCCCAGGGAATGTGGTGGATGGTCCGCGCTCTGGATGCCGCGGAGGAACATGACGACGTCAAACAAGTGATCGAAGCAAATCTCTCCGCCTGGAGCGACCAACTGTGCGTCCTCGAACGGATCATGGATCATTCGCAGCCGACTTCCGCGGTGGCGGTCAACACTGATAACAAGCTCCTGGCCGCGGCGATCCCGGGTGATTCGCGGATTCAAATTTGGTCATTGGAGACCGGCGAACCGCTTCCCCTGGAATTGAAGCACGGCGATCAGAGCGTGACCTCGCTCGCCTTCCATCCCTCCAAGCCATTCCTTGCTTCAGGAGGCAAAGATCAGCAGGTGCGGATTTGGCAACTCGGCGACGACGCGAAATTGCTCTTCACGATTCCCATCGAAGCGCCCGTGGAACTCTTGCGTTACAGCGACGCGGGAGGGTTGCTGGGGGTGAAGGCCGGGTCCAAGTTGAGTCTGCGGAACACCACGAAAGACTACGGGCTGGGTAAAAGCGTCGATCAATCGCTGACCGTTTTCGATTTTGCGTTCATGCCCAAACGGCCCGTGATGTTGACCGCGGATGCCGGGGCCAGGGAACTCCACTTTCTTGAGTTTGGTTCCGGTAAAACCGGCGAACAGGTCGTGAAGACACTGGAGAGCCCTATAACATTGGCCGCCAGTCCGGATGGTCGATATTTCGCCACAGCCGGTCTCGTAGCCCTTCCAACACTCTATCTGGCTGGAACACGGCAACGCGTGACGGACTTGCCCGGCATTCCCGACCACGTTCGGGCCATGGCCTTCCACCCGAATTCGACCTTCCTGTTGATGGGCAAGCAAAGCGGGTCAGCGGGAATGTGGAACTTGCAAGACGGCCGCCCGCACGGTTCATCGATGGTCCACAGCGGGGCGGTAACCTCAGCATTATTCACGCGCGACGGTCTGCGCGTGGTGACATCGGGCCACGATCGCACGACTCGCGTTTGGCGTCTGCCCACGAATCCGGAACTGCGTTCGTTTCACCACCCCGCCACGGAAAAGGTCATCGCGGCGGCCATTTCGCCCGACGGTGGACGCGTAGTCTCGATATCCCAAAATATCACATTGACCGAGGAGCGCATCTCGCTCTGGAACACCGAAACCGGCAAAGAAATCGGTACGCCGTTGCGCCTATTCGCCGCCAAGGCACGCTTCGATCATTCCGGCCGTTGGGTATTGCTCCACGGTACACAGAAAAAAGCTCGACTCTGGGACTCGACCACCGGCCAACTCTCTTCGTTTGAACCAATGCACGACGAGACGCCGATCACGGAGGCCCTCTTCACGCCCGACGGCCAACGGTTGATCACCGGTGGCCAGGACGGGACGATTCGCATCTGGGATCGAGTTCAAGAGAAGCTCGCACTTCCCCCTCTTAAGCAGGGCGAGCCGATCGAGCGGTTGATCCTGAATACCCAGGGAACCCGCCTGCTTGCTTCAGGCGTTTTCTCACTGAAGACGACTCTCTGGGATACGACAACAGGGAATCGCCTTGCCGTTCTCGATCCCAACACGATCATCCGAACGGCCGCGTTCAGTCCCGATGGTCGCTGGC
>JAIOQJ010000479.1 GCA_021413475.1 Planctomycetota bacterium
ATAGACAAGTCCCGTTGCCTGAAGGCCCGATGGAGCAACGACGGCCGTTTTGCCCGTGGGCTCCCAGCGGCCTTCCGCCTCAATCAGATTCATGATGTGTAACTGCGAACCAGGTTTTCGGCGTTCGAGCAACGGCCAAGTTACTTGAAGCCCGTTGGGGAATTTCGAGCCCGACGGCTCGAATCGGCCGGCCGCGACGGCTTTTGCCCCGGCCACGGGAGCGGGGAGAGTGTTCACATCATCGAGAAGTGTCGACGTGACGGTCGGCTCAATAGTGTCGCCGGCACGAGGTTCGAGGATAATCTTGGTTGAACTCGGTTCCGCACTGGGCGCGGCGACCGTGGGAACTAGGTTCGGTGCGGGGGCGCGGCTGCAAGCGGGAATCGTGAGCATTACCGCGGCAATGATGGCGGAGCATGGAAGGGGTGATAAACTTGACATCTTGCGAGCCCTCAAAAGAGGAAGATCTGAGGAACACCGAGATTCTAAACATCACTTTCGCGTTCCGCAAGCACGAGGTCAATTTCTCGGTGAATTGTTTGACGGGGATCACAGGAACTTCAGAATCGACATCGCCAAGGGGGCGTCGAGCGGTGAATTCACGATTTCGTTGACCTGATCCGGATCACCAAGCCCCAGGATGGCCGATGTGACCAGCGGGTGCGCCAGTGCGAAGCGAACGGCGAGTTCCGACATCGGCAATTGATTGCCGAGCAGCACTCGAATCCGCTCGGCCCGCTGAAGATCGCTTTGATGGAGCGCAAGAGGAAAATACGGCGTCTTGAGGGTGTGCGTACTGGGCGGTTGGCCCAATAATGCACCGCCGGCGAACACGCGAATCGCGAAGACACCCATGCGTTGTTTCAGACAATCGGCGAAGATGTTGCCGTAATGAGTAGAGCCGCTTGGCGAAATTGCCGAAGTGCCCGCGCTCGGGTTCAACAGGTTGTAAGGGGCTTGAACCGTGTCGAACTCGCCCGAATGAATCACCGTACGCAGAGCCTCGGGTTGACCGGTTCCCGTCAATCCCAGAAAGCCGACAACCCCCGACTTTTGCAGTTGCCGAAACGCGCTCAGCACACCGTTCGGGCCCAACACATCGGCTGGGGTGATGCTTGATGGCGCGTCGCCGCGCCGGGCCGTCAAACCGTTGTGAAGTTGCAAGAGCGAAACGCGCGCGACGCGAAGCCGGGCGAGGCTTTCTTCGACGGAGCGGCGCACGAAATCCGCGACTGGCTCTTGTGGATCGTCCGGGATGCGCACCTTGGTGGCGATTTGGACCGACTCCGACGCTCTGAGTTCGGCTAACACTCGGCCGAGATTTGTTTCCGACGATCCCTGTCCGTAACCGGGCGCGGTGTCGAACCAGTTGATTCCGGCCTTGATGGCCGCGGCAACGGTGGCGAGTTGCCGGTTGCAATCAGTGCCGGTCATCAATCCGGAAACGGGCCCCGCGCCGAACGATACGACCGACACGCTTAAATTGGTCCGACCCAGTTGCCTGACATGCATGGCTCACTCCCCCCATCCCGCCCGCGCAAATCGAGTCGATTAAGTGAACGAACCACAGAGACACCGAGAAGAAATCGTCGTCTCTTCTCAGTGTCTCCGCGGTTCCAATGTCTTCTGCGCTCGCGATTTTCTATTCGGGCGTCAACCGCGTTCTGGCAAATGGAGGCCAAAACGCACGGCTATTTCGCTTCGGCCGGATGATAAATCAATACCGGCATCGCCGCGCCGCGAATGATCTTGTCGGCCACGCTGCCGAGGATCATTCGCTTCAAACCGGAACGGCCGTGCGTTGCGAGAGCGATCATGGGGTTACCGTGGTTCTTGGCGTAATCGAGGATTGCCGCCGCTGCCGAGCCGTGTTCGATTACGGAAGGATAAACTTTCAACGAATGGCCGCGCAGCCGGTGCGCGACCGATTCGAGATAGCCCTTGGCCTTGGTTTCGGTCGCTTCGGGAAACCAACCGCCGGGCGACTGGATCTTGCGGGCCGCTAGTGCTTCGATGTCTTCGACGGCCTCGAGCACCAGCACCAGCGAAAACTCGGCACCGGTCGCCTTGCCAAGTTTGATGGCCGGATCGATGATCCTTTCCGCGAGTTCGGATCCATCGAGTGGGATGACGATCCGATGGATGAACGGACGTGCCGTGAGATCGACAGCCACGTCGTCATTCGGGCGCACCAAAAGCGTGGGCACGGTCGAATGTCGAATAATCTTATCGGCGACGCTGCCGAGCCAGAAACGCGCGAAGGCACCCCGGCCGTGCGACGTCAACACAATCAAATCGGCCTTGATTGCAATCGCGTGGTCGTGGATGGCTTCGGTGATTCCTCCTTCGAGCAGCGTCTGCTGAATCTGTACCGTGCAAGTCGGCCGCAATTTATCGACTAAATCTTCGAGGTAGCTCGCCTCTTGTTTCCGAAGCGCGTCATCGAGCGCGATATCGGCGGCGATTTCGCTGCCAATCACGATCGGCACCGGAGGCAAATGGACACGAACCAAATGGAGTGCCGCGCCTTCTTGCTGGGCGATACTCAACGCCCAAGGAAGTGCGTGCTCCGCGGAGGGTGAACCATCAAGCGGAACAAGGATCGAATGGGACATCGCGGTGTCTCCTCAAAATGGTGCGGGGAAGCGTCTCCCATTTATCATGGGGGATGGTGATGGTTCGTGCAAGGGTGCGAGCCGTTCCGCGGCAAGGCATCGTTGGTTCTCACCTTCTCTCCCCCCTCAATGAGAATCATGTCAAAACCGTGAGAATCATCCGTTCACGATGAGAATCATGTCAAAACCGTGAGAATCATCCGTTCGCGATGAGAATCATGTCGAAACATTGAGAACAATTTACTTGAACGTGCAATTGTTCGTACGCTCGTTTCGTCAATTCGGGCTGGGAGGATGCCCCATGCCCAAACGGCCATTGTCGATTCGTTTTCACGCCTGCGCCGGCTTTTCCATTCGCGAGAGGTCTGAAATTCAGAATAATCGACATAAGTTGCCCAGTCGGAAAAGCCGATAACAATGGGAGACTCCGCGCCCGCATGCGCACATTCGAGGTTTGGTTGAATGGGGCCCCCATGATTTTGGCTCGTGGACGATGGGTGATCTGGCTGATTCCGGCTCTTGTCGGTCACGTCGGCTGTTCAACCGTCGCGCAGCCGATCGCGGCGCGAAAGGAAGTCACGACTTCTGTCGAAGTTTTCACACCTCTGTCGAGCCCAACATTCACCCAGTCGAAATTGCAAGCGGTCAAATTTGAGGAGGCACCTGTTGTCGATCAGGGGACCGTTAATTCGGCCGAACAATTCTCCAACGACAAGGAGTTAACCGCGGAAAAACTCGTGGCAGCAGTTTTGGCGCGCAGCCCTACGGTAGCGCAGATGACCGCTGCGGCCCAAGTGGCAGCCGCCAGGTATCCGCAAGTAACTTCCCTTGAAGATCCGATGTTTGGCGCGACTTTTGGACCAGCATCGATGGGCTCACGCGAGGTGGACTTCGCTTACCGCATCGAAGCCTCACAGCGGTTGCCGTATCCCGGCAAGCGGGCGCTCCGCGGCGCGAACGCTCAAGCGGAAGCTCGAGCCGCCGGCGAAGAGATTGAAGACGCTCGGTTGACACTCACGGAATCCGCCCGATCAGCCTTGTACGATTATTTCCTCGCCGAGCGGGCGCTGGAGGTGAATCGGGAGAGTCTGGATTTGCTGCGGGACATCCGGCAGAATGCGGAAGCACGTTACAAAACGGGATTGGTGCCGCAACAAGACATGCTTCAAGCGGATGTGGAGATCGGCCTCCAACAGGAACGGCAGCTTGCCCTGGAACGATCCCGCGAGGTAGCGATCGCCCGCATCAACACGCTCATGCATTTGGCCCCCGATGCGAAACTTCCCCCGCCGCCGCGAGAACTCAATCCGGGCGATGCCGTGCAAAACGCAAAAGAACTTCGGGACTTGGCCGTGGAGCGCAGGCCCGACTTGCGCGCGATCCGGAACCGCCTGGAAGCGGAAGGAGCGTCGCTGGCGCTGGCCGAGCGCGAATACAAGCCCGACTTCGAAGTCATGGGCGCTTACGATGCGTTCTGGCAGCGGCCGGAGCAGGATCTTCGGACAATGATCGGCTTGCGAATGAACGTCCCGGTACGTTACTCCCGTCGTGCCGGGGCTGTCGCGGAGGCAGCCGCGCGGCTTGCCCAACGCCGTGCGGAATACGGTCGGCTGACTGATCAGGTCAACTTCGAAGTGCAGCAAGCCGTCGCGCGGCTTCGCGAGAGCGAAAAGGCATTCAAACTCTACGAAGGAAAAATCTTGCCAGCGGCACGCGAAAATGTGAAGGCCGGCGTGGCGGCCTATACCACCGGCAAGGTTCCGTTCTTAAGTCTCATCGAAGCGCAACGAAACTTGGTCGGCCAGCGCGATCGAGCGTTCGAAACGGCCGCCGAATACTTTCGACGGAGCGCGACACTGGAGCGAGTGATCGGTGGGCCGGTGCCTGACAAATCGCCGTCATCTCCGTGAATCTGGCCTATCATTCCTCAGTTTTTGCTTTCATAACACAACTTTTCAGGTGGCTTGGTTGAAGAGCCCTCGCAAAATAATTAAGAAATGAGCCACAGAGGCCACAGAGAGCACGGAGAAGAATCTGAGAATCCGACCAGAATAGGTCTTCTCTGTGTCCTCTGTGGCTCATTTCTTGTTTGGTTGCGGCCAAGGCCACGCTGTGGTTCATTTCTGAACCTGATGAATATGGGCCTAAATCCGCGGATCAACCGTCAGTTGGTCTTCGCATTGCCCTGCCCGCCGAGGTGGCTCTCCTTGAGGGCCTGGAACAGGTTCATCATGGCGCCAAAGTGCTTGACGGCCAGGACGGCGATGGGTGATTCGATCATCACCTGCGTTGTCACGCTGCCGAGCAAAATGGACGCCGCCCGGCTCCGGCCGCGCGTGTTCATCACCATCAGATCGGACTCGTGACGCTGAGCAGCATGCAAGATACTTCGCGCGACGTTGTTTCCCTCCAGAAAAAACGGTTGCAGTTCGATGCCATGCCGTTGAAGCGGCGCGACGAATTTATCGAACGCCGCCTGCTTGTTTCGGTGCATCTCGTCAACGTGTTCATCGTACCGGATGATCGCCGGGTCGGAAAAGACATGGGTCACCACACAACTCGACAATCCGGCCGCTCGAGCGATGGAAGCGGCTACTTCGACGCTGTCGGCCGAATGGTCGGAGAAATCGGTCGGCGCCATGATTTCGGTAATGGCAACCGGCGCTCCCTCCGGAACCATCAGCAACGAGCAAGGGGCGATCATCGCTAATCGCCGGGCGAGCGAGCGTTGCCCGCTGCGATCCTTGCGATGTCCGAGCAGCACCATGTCGCAACGCTGCGCGTGAATGAAATCGATGAGCTGATCGACGCGACTGCCATCGAGCGTGTGGACGCTCGACGTCAGGTTCGGGCGAGGGGAGCCAAATACGTCGCCGACCAGGCTCTCGCAGGCGGCGAGAGCCTGGCGATCGGATTGCGGATCGACCATACGCTGGAAGGGCGTGCGGACGTGGACGAAGTAGTAATGCCGCGCGAAGCCGAGCGTGGCCAGCAAACGCGCGTAGCGCACCAGAGCATGATCGGAGGGCGTGCCCGACAGGGCGACCAGGGTTCGTTGATGGCGGTTCATGCGCACTCCTTTGCCACGCTGGCCATGGTGGGAACACCGGTTTCCGCCGGTTCCGCGTATTGTTGACGTTGCGGCCGTTCCTCACGTGAGGAAGAGTCACGCGGGCCGGACTTGCGATCGAAGAACGGACGAAGCACGGCATACAGGATCAACGCCGACAGCACCCCGGTGAGGAAGTCGGTCAGCGGCACCATCACTGCCGTGTAGACCATCAGGGCGAAATGAAAGCGGCTGTGCCGGCGCACTTCCCGGATCTCGGCCGGCTTGACCATGTTGCTGGCGACCCAGAGCAGGATGCCCGCGATGCAGGCCATCGGCACGTAGTCGAGGTACGATGCCAGGAAGATCGCCATCGTGATCTTCAGAACCCCCTTGAAGTATCCCGCGAGCGGCGTGACCGCCCCGGCCTTGATGCTCGTCGCGGTGCGGGCCAGCGCCCCCGTGCAGGGGAAACCGTTGCACAGCGGCGCGATGACTTGCACGAGACCTTGGCCGAACAATTCCTTGTCCGGGTTGAACGGCGTCTTTCGGTTGTCAGCCAGGCGGTCGGCCATCGACGAACAGAGCACGCTTTCCACCGCGGAGACGAAAACGATCGCGAACGCGAAATATGCGATGTCGAGCATGATCGAAGCGTTCCAACCCGGCAGCGACGGACCAGTGAAGACAAAAAAGTTCGTGGGGATGGATCCGAAGCGATCCTTGATGAGCAAGATCCCCTGATTGGGGAACACGAACGCGGTTACGGCGCTAGCGGCCCCCAGGGCGATCAGCGGCGCGGGAATGTAGATAGAAATGCGGAGCAGAAAACGCGTCAACAGGAAAGTCGACAGCGCGATGCCGAGAGCGTACCAGTTGGCCCTGTCGATCTGGGCGACGATCTGGCCAACCTTGGTAAGGACGCCCCCGCTCAGCCCGAGCTGCAAGCCGAGCGCCTCGCCGGCGTTCGACATGGCGATGACCATGGCGATGCCGATGGTAAAGCCGACGATGATCGAGTTCGGGACCAGCTTGGCGTATTTCCCCATGCCGAGTAATCCCATGCCGATCAGGACGCCGCCGGCGATGATGCTCACCAGCACCAGAAAGCCATGGGCCTGGTCGAACGTTCCCCCTCCCGCCTCGCCATACTTCGCCATGAGGCCGGCGATGACCGGAATGAAGGCCGCGGTCGGACCGTAAACTTGGTATTTCGAGCCGCCGAACGTGCGCCCGACGATGCACGCCAGTGCCCCGGCGATGATGCCCTGCTCGGGCCGAAGCCCCATGGCGATGGCGAAACCCATCGCCATGGGAATCGCGGTCATGGCCACGATCAGTCCGGCGCTAAAATCGCGATAGAGAATTGACTTCCACTTGTCGCGAGTGAGATCTTCAAAGCGATCGTCGTTCACTCGCATGAATCGCTTGAATCGTTGCCAAATCATGGGATTTCCCCTCTGTTATCCGGTTAAGTGTTGAAAGGGCGTTGACCGTTGTTGCCCGCGAAGCGTTCAGACAGTTGCCTGGACGGCCGCACCGGCGTTTTGCGGGCGAACGATCATCACGGGCTGGTCGATCCGCTTGAGAATTCGAGACACCAGGCTGCGCTTCAGCGGCCAGCGCTTCCGCGAACGCCGTTCGCAAAGGATCACCAGATCGACCGCCTTTTCCTTCGCGAATCGGAGGATCTCCGCTTCCGGTTCGCCTAAGCGGCATTCGCCGCGCAGTTTCAAGGCGGAGCGCAGGCCGGACGGCGCTTCGTTCCGGATCCACTCGGCCATTTCCTCACGCCGTTGCTCCAGCAACGCTTGTGTCTGGCCGCTTAACCGTCCGAGTGAGTGATGCAGCTTGTCGATGGCGTCGAGCCAGTGAAGCGAATGGCTGTCGGGCGCGGGTACCGGTTCGATCACATGCAGTAGGGTGACAATGGTGCCCGGGCGGTTCAACGCGGCGACTTCAAGGGCCCGCGTGATCGTCTCGAGATGTTCCGGTCCCCAGCGAACCGGGACCAGAACGTGCCGCTCGGATGCCGGTTCGGTTGTCTTCGCAAGGGACGTGTGCTCGGCGACGGGTCCGCCGCCGGGCAACTGGTGTGTGGCGTTGAACAGTTGCATGGTTTTGCCTTTCAAATAAAAAAAGGCCGGCAAGCCGCGGATAACCGCGACTCACCGGCCTGATCCCTCGGGGCACCAATGTCCCCGTAAGCTTCGGCTCAATTCTGTAAGACCGAGAGTCCCGCCTGATTGCTCGGATTGAGCCGAGCGTGACTCCCTGGTCGGGGCGAACCCTTTTGCGATTGTTGATCGGTCAAGCCGCGTTCTTAGCGGCTCGTCGCGCCATTCTTGCCAACATCGGCGGCACAGTGGGCATCGGATGTCGGGCCATCACCATTCCGCCCGAAATTCGGTCGGTCTTGCAGCGTAAAAACGATGATTCGTTCCCCTGTCTTCGTACTGATGTCGGTGTGAACGCTCTGCACATCGATGCCGACAATGTCGCGAATGAGGACATCGAGAACTGGGCGGCTTCGAATGAGCAATTCGTTGCGCACCTGTTTGAGCAAGTACCGACTACGACCGTTCTCAGCCTGAGCAAGTTGCTGTTCCGCCGGCGTCAGCACTCCCTTGAGCCTGACGATCACCATGTCGTCCACGATGTAAGTCCTTGTCTCCAGCGGGCCGCGGCCCATGCAATCCTTCTCGAAACGGGTGACGACGCGGCTGATCTCGATTTCGATCGCCGTACGGCTCTTCTCAATCTTTGATTCCAGCATTCACGCTCCTCGATTGGCAGCTTCTAAAAGGCACAAAGTCGAACCGACGCGCGGATGAGGGTGTGCGGCGGCGCACAGCGGTCGACAAACATTGGAGGTCGTAACATCAAAGGAAGAATTGCGGCGACGCGACGTGTTAGCAGCGCATGCGAATGCCAGCGCCGATAAGCTCGACGCGTCGGGAAGAGGAAACATGGCAACGGGGGGAAGGCTTGTCGCGATCAGCGACGGAAACATGACGAATCGGGGTTTCGGCGGTCGAGAGTGGAGCAGGGTGAAGGGAAAGGCGCATCGAACAGCGCGACCGGCGGAACAGATCCGCTTCCGCGCGCTCGCATTCCGTCTCTTCGACCTGTTCGACGGGTAGGATCGTCAGCAACGACGGCGTCGCGAGTTGCAAAGGCAGACCGACGAACAGGCATGCCAGCACGATCAGCCAGCGATGCGCGCGCCCCTGCCTGGTCAAGGCAAGGGAAGTCGAATTTGACGCCAAACGGCTCATGCGCGAAATCTTTCGGCAGGCATCCAACAGAAAACAAAAAAGGACGGTTTGTCTCCATACTAGTATGGAGAGGAACCGCCCTTTTTCCACCGGACTAGTGCCCCGTCCAGACTAAATTTTCGGGTAGAGCCGCTTCAATTTGGCTCTTGCTTTGTCGATGGTGAATTGCCAATCGACGGCTCGTTGCTTCTTGTTGACACGGGCTGACCAGGCGGTAATTTCGGATTTCAGCGT
>JAIOQJ010000533.1 GCA_021413475.1 Planctomycetota bacterium
AAATACCAACGGCAAGAAATGACGGTCGCCTTCCCAGAGATTGAGATCGAGTACCCGTTCGCGTTCGACCCAGACCAGCGAGCCCTCGGCGTTGCCGGTGCTCGGTTCGCCCTCGAAAACATCGATGCGGAAAATGAAGCCGAACCAATCTTGGCCCTGCTTACCGAAGCCGGGCCAGGAGATGGTGCCGCGTAGCGAGAGATCCACGCACTCGATGCCGGCCTCTTCGCGGATTTCGCGTTTCATCCCGGCGACGACGTTCTCGCCCGGTTCGAGTTTGCCGCCGAGACCGTTGAATTTGCCGAAGTGGTGGTCCGCTGGGTTACGATTGCGGTGAATGAGCAACACCCGCTTTCCGTCCGGCGAGAGGACGTAACCGAGCGTCGCGAGTACGGGTGTGTACGGCATGGTTAGCGTTTCTCAAGCCGTCGGAGACGAACCAGAAACCCCTGAAGATCGAGCGGCAACACCATTTCCCAGTGAACGTTCGCGCCGGAAACGGGGTGAACGAAACCGAGTTCCGTCGCATGCAGGGCCAGCCGCGGCGGGTCGCCCGTTTCGACAAGCGGCTGCGTCCCGTAGACTTTCTCACCGCAAATGGGATGGCCCGCTTCCGCGAGGTGAATGCGGATCTGGTGCGTCTTGCCAGTTTCCAGTTGGCAGAGGAGCATCGTGTGCGTCGGCAGTCTCTCGAAAACGCTGACATGCGTGATGGCGAGCTTCCCCTGACTTTCCGACCCGCTGCCGCGCCGGCCGTCGCCACGATCGCGGACCAGGTGCGACGTGAACGTTTGCGGCGGCACGAAGCCGGGGACAATCGCCAGGTAACGGCGGATTACCGAGTGCTCGCGGAATTGCGCGCCGAGTGCACGTTCAGCGGGGATCGAGCGGGCGAACACGACCAGGCCGCTGGTATCTTTATCGAGCCGTTGCACCGTGCGCAGCCGCGGTAGCGTGTGCTTCGGCCGGCCCAGTTGTTCCGCGATGGCCCGCTGCGTCAAGTCTTCAAGCGTCGGCGATAACTCGCGCCGGCCGTCGCTCCATTCTCGCTCGGCCGGATGCCGTACCGTGTTGATTCCCGACGCCTTCTCGACCACCACGACATCGTCGTCGAGATAACGGATCACGAGAGTTTCGACCGTTTCGCCGCGGTGCACCGGAAACGGCTTGGCGGTGATTTCGAGGACGTCGCCTTCCTTCAGCCGCCGCGCGGGATCCTGGCATAAGGCCTCATCGACCAGCACTCGGCGGGTCTCAACCAGCTTGCGAACCTGCGACCACGACTGGCCGGGTAAGCGCAGACGCAGAATCGCCGCCAGGGTTTGACCGGCAAGCTCGGCGGGAATCGGGAACGGTTCGGGTGGGGTCGGCATGAAGGATAGGATACAGGTCGATCTGGCGGCCTCAATGATTTATCCAATTCATCTGAGCCCGAAGCGCTAGCAAGGGCGAGGACTCCCTTGCTAGCGCTTCGGGCTCGGAAAAAGAAGCCGTATTACTTCCGCTCCGCCAGTTGCTCGAAGTATAGCTTGATATAGCGCGAGTATTCCTCGCCGTAGCGGGCTTTCATGTCGGAGATGATCTGGTTTTTGATTTCGCCGGGGAGATCGCCCCAGGCCTTTCCCTTGTATTTCCCAGCGAGATCTTCGAGTTGCTTGGCATCGACCTTACCCATGGGTGAACCGTCGTTGTCGCCGGATTTCGCGTTGCTGCGGATCATCTTCTCGATGGCCTTGCGTAACGACTCGGCCGACTTCTGCATGGAATCACGGGCGGAGCCGGGTTTGCCTTTGCCGAGTTCGCCACGGGCACGCTCCATGCCGTCGCGGGCTTCCTGAACCGCCTGGCCGGCTCCGGGATTCTTCCCCTTCTCGGCGTCTCCTTGTTTGAACGCCATCTGTTTGGCGGCGTCTTTGAGGTCCTTGCCGGCTTCGCGGAGGGCGTCGGCCGCTTTCTCTTGCGACTCGCGCGCCATCTCTTTTTGATTGCGGGCGTTCTGGTCGCGCGAGAGTTTCATCGACTCCTCGGCCTTCATTGCTTGCCTGGCGGCGTCGTCGGCCTTGCCCTCGCCCTCGCCCATTCCCTTGCCATCGCCCCCCTTTCCGTCGCCCTCGCTCTTTTTCATGTCCTTGGCGAGTTTCTGCATCTTCTGGGTGAGTTCTTCCAGTTGTTGTTGCAACTCTTTCTGGCGCTCGGCTTGTTGGGCTTGCGAAGCCGCACCGCTTCCCGTCAATTGTTCGAGCTTCTTGTTGACCTCTTCCTGCCGGCGGGCCAGGTCGGCGGCTTGCTTGCGCGGCTTCTCGGCGAGGTCGCTCTGGCCGAGTTGTTCGAGCCGTTGGGCTGTCTGCCCGCCCGATTCGCGGGCGAGATCGATCTGGCCGTTCTTCATTTGCCCCGTCGCTTGCTTGGCAGCCTCGGCTGCGACTTGGGCCTTTTGGGATTCGGGTTTCTCGCCTTTTTCGGGTGCGATCGATTTGGCGAGTTCACCCGTCTCGCGCGCGATCTTCTCTTCTTCCTTGATGAGTTCTTCGAGCGGATTTTTGTCGAGCGGTTTCTGGTCGCGGGCCATCTGCTCGTTGGAACGAGCCAGTTCGTCGCGGAGCTTCCGTTGCTCGTCGGCGAGCTTGCGGGCCTCGTCCGCGAGTTCCTGAGTCGGCAGGCCTTGCAGGCCCTCGTTCGATTTTTTCTTTGCCAACGGCCGTTCGGGCGGCGGGTTCTGTTTCATCTTTTCGGAAAGTCGTTCGAGCGTCTCGGCGGCCTCGCGTTCGGCTTTAACGAGTTGATCGGGCTGCGTCGTTTGCTGGGCACGAGTCAGGGTCTCAATTGCTTTTTGTTTTTCACGCTGAGACTCCTCGCCGGGGCGTAGGTTGCGAAGTTCGTCGAAGATCTGCTGCGACTTCCGACGCTGATCCGAATGCGGCTGCTTCTTCTTGGCCAGGTAGTCGGCCTCGTCGGCTTGTTCTTTCTGTCGTTTCGCCAGGCGGTCGGCTTTCTCGATTTCGGGGGCCCGGCCGTTAATCTGGTCGGCGAGCTTTTGCAACGCGTTGGCCGTCTCATCACCACGCTTGGCGGCCTCGTCGGCAGAGCGGGCGTTCTCGGTCGCCCGGCTCAGTTCCATGGCGTCTTCCTTCGAAGCGGGAGCTTCCGGAGCGGATAGCTTCTGAAGCTCCTTGGTGAGTTCGGCCTGCTGCTGTTGAAGTTCGCGGGTGCGGGGCTGAGGGCTCTTGGCGTTATTTGCCATCGCGTCGGCGAGGTCGCGCTGCTTCTTGGCGAGCTTATCGACTTGCTCGTCGGCGGGCGTTTGGCCGTTCAGGGCTTGTTCGAGCCGTTCGAGTTCCCGGCGTGCGGCCTGTTGCGAGGCGGCGGCATCCGGCGCGCGGCCCTTCTCCAGATCGCTCTTGGCGAGCTTCATCGCTTCGGCAGTTTTCTCCAGGCGATCTTCGAGGCCCGGGGTGTCGAGCTTGCTGAGCCGATCGAGTGCTTGGCCTTGTCGCTTCGCCAGATCGGCGGCCTTGTCAGCGAACTGCTTCTGCGTCGCGGGATTGGTAGGGTCGAGCTTCTCGAAGGGCTTCGCGGTCTGCTCTTCCAACCGAGCAAGAGCGTCTTGTTCTTGGCGAAGCTTGGCGACTTCGGCCCGGGCTTGCCCCAGCCGTTTCTCGCGCGGCGGATTTGCGAGTTGCCTCGGCATCGACGGAACCGGTGGGAATCGACAGCTTCTCGGCCGCCTTTTGAATCGCTCGTTCCTGTTTGGCGAGGGCCTCGCGGCGTGACTGCGGGATTTGGGGATTCTCCTTGGCGGCATCGGCCAGTTTGCCGCGCAGGTCTTCCTGCAAGCGTTCGAGTTGCCGGGCCGCCTCGCGGGGATCGCGGGCCTGAGCGACGGCGGTTTCAAGGTCGCGGGCTAAGCGGTCGAGTTCGAAGGCGGCCTTCTCTTGTTGATCGACGGCATCGCTGAGCTTGCCGTTTTTCAACGCCTCGGCGGCCTTGGTGATCTCCTCGGCCTTCAACGGCGACAGCGGGGCCGAGCGCGCGGCCGATCCGGATTTCTCCGCCAGTTCGTTCGCCTGCCGGGCCAGAGTTTCTTGCCGTTCCAGAAGGGAAGCAACTCGCCCTTCGCGGTTCTTCTGTTCGACGTTCTTCATCGCCTGCGTCAGGTCGCGAAGGTCCTGTTCGAGTTGTTCTGTCTCTTTGGCCATCGCTTCGTGCTTGAGTTGCCGCATCTCGCGCAGGGCGTTTCGCAACGGCTCGCTTTCCTCGCGGAGCTTGTCCAGGCGTTCTTCGAGTTCTTGTTGCTTGCGGGCGATCTCGTCGAGTTTTTCCTTCTCGGCCTTGGTCATTTCCGCCTTGGCCGTGTCCTCGGCCAGATCCATCTGCATGTCGGCGATGGTGTCGAGCTTCTGGGTTTCGAGCCGCTCGTTCGCCAACTGTTCGTTATCTTTTTCCGCGCCTTCGAGCTTGCGGATGGCTTCAAGAATCGCGGCCTCGGACGTTTCCAAGTTGCGGCCGAGAGGGTCGGCTTTCTCGGCTTTTTTCGCGAGCCGCAAGTTGTCGTCGGCCACAGGAAGATCTCGCTTGGCAACCGCCCGCACGTCCGCGGCCAGTTGGTCCAGATCGGGAGACAAGCCGATGTCAC
>JAIOQJ010000534.1 GCA_021413475.1 Planctomycetota bacterium
GCGCCCGCTGCCATCACCATCCGTTTGAAGTGTACGGGCAGGAGGAGTTTTACTCGTTCGCGGCATATTTCAGCAAGATGGGACGCAAAGGGCAGGGGATCGGGCCGCCGATTTCGGGCGGCGAGGAAATGTTCTTCACGGGCCGAACCATCCCCGTGAAGCACCCGCTCTCGGGTAAAGACATGTCGCCGCGACCGCTTTTTGGCAAGGAACCCGCGATCGACGACGAAAGTGACCCCCGCGAGGCCTTGGCGAATTGGGTGACATCACCCGAGAATCCGTATTTCCCGCGCGTGATCGTCAACCGCGTCTGGGCTGATCTAATGGGTCGGGGAATCGTGGAACCGGTGGACGATCTGCGTGCCACCAATCCACCGACTAATCCGCAATTGCTCGATGCCTTGGCCGACGATTTTCGTAAGAATGGCTACGATCTGAAGAAGCTACTGCGGACCATTTTGACCTCGCGCGTCTACTCCCTGAGTTCGAAACCGAACGACCGCAACGCTTCGGACACCCGAAATTATTCCCGATTCTACCGCCAGCGGTTGCGAGCTGAAGTCATCCTCGATGCCGTCTCGGACGTGTCCGCCGTGCCCGAAACCTTCGCCGCGCTGCCGCGAGGCTCGCGGGCCGTGCAGATCTGGACGCATCGCGATCAATCGATTTTCCTCGATAGTTTCGGCCGTCCCGACCCGAATCAGGATCCCCCCTGCGAGCGCACGCTCGACTCCACGGTCGTTCAGGTGCTGCACCTGATGAATGCTCCGAAACTTCATCAAAAGGTGGTCGATGACAAGAGTCTGGCCGCCACTCTGGCAAAGAGTAAAAAAAGTGATGCGGAAATCGTGGAAGAAGTGTATCTTCTACTGTATAGTCGTTATCCAACCGCCGATGAAAAGAACGCCTGCCTGGATCTGCTGAAGAAGGCTCCTTCCCGCCGGTCGATCGTCGAAGACTTGATGTGGGCGATGATCAACACGCCTGAATTCACGTTCAAGGATTAGTGCCGCGATGAAAACCAACCGTAACTGCTCCGGAATTTCCCGCCGCGACTGCCTCCGTCTTGGACTGGGTGGCATGTTCGGAACCGGGTTCGTCGATCTCTTGCGAGCCAAGGAATCGACCAGCGAGGTCGCGACACAAGCCAAATCGTGCATTCTGATATGGCTCGATGGCGGCCCGTCGCATTACGAAACCTTCGATCCGAAGCCAAACGCGCCCGTGGAACTTCGCGGCGAATTCAGCCCCATCGCCACCAAGACGCCGGGCCTCTTTTATTCCGAACACATGAAGCGTCTGGCCGCGATCACGGACAAGACGGCCATCATCCGCTCGATTCGCCACGATCAGGGCAATCACGGGGCCGGCAATCACTACATGATGACCGGTGCACCGCCACGGATTCCCGTCGGTTGCGGTGCGTTCGTGAGCTATCACCCGAGCCTCGGTTCGGTCGTCGCCTTCGAGAAGGGCGCTCCCGCCGGAATGCCGGCGTATTTCTCGATCCCGTCGATGTCCCGTTCGGGCGGTCCGAATTTCCTCGGCGCGAAGTTCGCTCCGTTCGTTGTTTCCGACAATCCGAACACTCCTGGCTTCCGCGTCCGCGACGTGGCCATTCCCGCGGAACTGAGCGAAAGCCGTTTTGAGTCGCGCAAAGAAGTTCGCACCCAGGTCGACCGGATGTTGCGGATCAATGACAAGTCCGCCGCCGACCCGGTGTTGGCCCAGGATGAACACTACCAGCAGAGCTTTCAACTAATCGCTTCGAAGGAGGCTCAGGCCGCCTTCGACATCGGCCGCGAAACCGATCGCGTCCGCGATCAATACGGCCGCGAACCGTTCGGCCAACGAGCCTTGCTCGCTCGTCGCCTTGTTGAGGCCGGCGTGCCGTTCGTCACACTCTACAGCGGCGGTTGGGACGATCACACCAAGCTCTTCGCCTCGTTCAAGACGCGTATCCCGCCGTTCGAAGCCAGCATCGCCACGCTGATCACCGATCTCGAACAACGCGGCCTGCTCGATACGACGATGGTCATCGTCCTCGGCGAATTCGGCCGCACGCCGCAGATCAACAAAGATAGCGGCCGCGACCACTGGTCGAATGCCATGTCGGTCCTGTTCGCGGGCGGCGGCACGCCGGGCGGCCAAGTTGTCGGTGCGACCGATGTGAAGGGCTATGCCGCAGTCGAGCGTGTTTTGTCGCCAGAGAACTTTGTATCGACGATCTACTCCAAGCTGGGCATCGATCCCAGCAAGATTCTGTACGCCGCGAACGGCCGCCCCAATCATCTGGTTAGTGACCCGACTCCGATCAAGGAATTGATGGGGTGAATCGCGGGCGAGCCGCCAACACTTTCCTCACTCTCACCCGCAGGTGGGCAACAAGGTAAGACCTTCGAAATCACCGCCAACGCCCAGCAAGGCAAAAAAGGTACCGTCGCCGCCAAGTTCGACTGGCCCGTGAAAGTCTGGGTCAATGCAAAGGGCATCAGCATCAAACCTGCCAAGGAGGCGGGCAAGTTTACGGTCACCATCGCCGCCGATGTTCCGCCCGGTACCTACTGGATGCGTTTGGTAAACGATGAAGGGGTCTCGGAGCAGCGGCCGTTTTTGGTCGGGACTTTGCCGGAGGTTCTCGAAGTCGATCCCAACGATGATTCGAGAATGCCGCAGGTGCTGGCCGAAGCCAATGTCGTCGTTAATGGCCGACTTAATCCGGTCAGCGATATCGATCACTTCGCGGTGGATCTGAAAAAAGGGCAGACGTTGGTCGCGTCCCTGCAAGCAAACTCGGTGCTGCGCTCGCCGATGGATGGCATGTTGCAGGTTCTTTCCGCGGATGGCTATGTCTTGGCCGAGAACAACGATTTCCATGGCCTCGATCCACAAATTGCCTACTCCGTTCCCAAAGATGGCCGCTATCTCGTGCGAGTATTCTCCTTCCCGGCAGTCGCGGATTCCTCCATTCGCTTTTTCGGATCGGAAACCTGTGTCTACCGGTTGACGCTCACGACCGGCGGTTTTGCCGAGCATGCGTTTCCCTTGGCGGTTTCGCTGAAGGATCCGTCACCCGTCGGCCTTTCCGGCTGGAACATTCCCGACGCGGCCAAGAATATCGTCGTAATGCCCGAGCAATTCAGCAGCCGATTGCCAGTCCGACATCCCAGCGTGACGAATCCCGGATTTATTCGAGTCGAACCGCATCCGTGCATCGAGGAGGTTGAGCCGAATGATCGCGCCCATGCGCAATTAGTCGAAACACCCGTGACCATCAGCGGCCGCATCGGCCGCCCCCGGGATATCGATGCCTACTCGTTCGTGCTCAAGAAAGGCGATAAACGCCTGATCAAGGTGGAAGCGAGTGCCCTCGGTTCGCAACTCGATCCGGTTTTGGAAGTGTTCGATACGACGGGAAAGGCCTTTAAGGAAGTCGACGACGTGGGAGCATTGCCCGATCCGGAGTTTTCGTTTGCCGTCACGATTGAAGGCACTTATCGCATTGAAATCCGCGATCGGTATCTGCATGGCGGGGAATCTTATTTCTATCGAGTCCGGATCACAAATCCCGAACCGGATTTCAGCGTGGCTTTGGCAGCCGATCAGTTTTCGATCACGCCCGGCGAAACGCTTGAGATTCCGTTCACGGCGACGAGGTTGAACGGTCTGACGCAAGCGATCGACCTTCGCGCCGTCGATTTACCGAAGGGCGTCGAGTGTGAATTAATCAAAGTAGATGCCGCCGCGAAGATGCTCAAACTGAAATTGACCGCGAAGAAGGATGCCGTCAGCGGCCCGTTCCGCATCGAAGGAACCGCCGGGTTCACGCGTGCTGCACGTTTCGACATCGTTCCCTTTGGCACGTCGACTGAGACTTTTTGGCTGACGGTTGGTACGCCGAAGAAATAATTCGTTTAGCCGCGAATCGTAGGGGTTTCCGGAGATTCGCGCGG
>JAIOQJ010000535.1 GCA_021413475.1 Planctomycetota bacterium
CCGCGACGCGAAGCGGAGCGATTTTGCCCACGCGTCGAATCACTTCGCGTCGCGGCCAACCAATTTCACTTCTTCAAAAAACCCTGCTCCTTCAGCCAGAACTCGCAATCGCGGGTCCATGCGTGAATCTTCTCCCGATCGTACTCCTTGAAGCCCAGACCGATGCCGTGGCGGCCCTTCTGGTAAAGGTGCAGATCGAACGGGGCACCGGCCTTTCGATACGCTTCGGCGAGAACCAAGGCGTTCTCGACCACCACGCCGGGATCTTCGACCGTCTGCCAAATGAAGCACGGGGGCGTCTCCTTGGTGACGTTCAGGGCGGGGGAGAAGGCTGTAATCATCTCGGGCTTCGGATTGGGGCCGAGGAATCGTTCTTGTCGTCCTTTCTTATCGTCGCGATCGAAGAGGATGAAGGCGTAGCAGAGGATCGTTACGTCTGGGCGCGAACTGACCGCATCAATCGGATCCTTCGCCTCCTTGTTGCCGGAATCGTACTTCGTGCTGAGCGTGGCCGAGAGATGGCCACCCGCGGACGAGCCGATCATACCAATTCGGGCGGGATCAATTCCCCATTCCTTGGCGTTGGCACGCACGTAGCGGACTGAACGGGCGGCATCCTGCAGGATTACCGGGACCAGATAGCCATCCTTCACCAGGCGATATTTCAGCACGAATGCCGCGATGCCGATGTCACTGAGCCATTTGGCATAGGCTTCACCCTCGTGAGCCGCCAGCACGTTGTAGCCGCCTCCTGGGGCGACAATGATGGCTGCGCCGGTCGCCTTAGATGGATCAGGCCAATACGGCGTCAGCGTCGGGATGTCCTTCTCGGCTTTGCCGAGGGCGCCGGGCGCTTCGCCGTTCCACAGCGGGAATGGCTTCAGTGGTTTTTCGGCAGCTGTCGTTGCTGAAGCGAATAGAAGAACGATTCCGAATGCGAGACGGGACATTATTGAGCCCTCTTGGACAAAGTCAGAGAATTGCCATCGCGAGCCCGTAGCGCCAGCAAGGGAATGTTCCTCCCTTGCTGGCGCTTCGGGCTCGGAAGAAAAGGCGTGTCGATCTATCACCATTCAACCGCGCATCGCTTCTCTCATTTCGCGTACGGCCCGATCCATTCCGACAAATACCGAGCGGGAAACGATACTATGGCCGATATTCAATTCTTCGAGGCCGGGGATGCGGACGATCGGTTTAACGTTCAGATAATTCAGGCCGTGGCCCATGTGAACATGCAGGCCGATGCTCTTGGCGTGAGCCGTGGCTTTTTCAAGAACGCGTAGCTGCCGCTGGATGGAGGCAGTGCCAACCGCCTCGGAGTAGGTTGCCGTTTGCAGTTCCACGGCCACCGCGCCGAGACGCTTCGAAGCGTCGATCTGTGCCGAGTCTGGATCGATGAAAAGAGCGACAGAAATATCAGCGTGGCGAAGCTTGGAGATAGCATTGAAAACCGATTCGTGTTGGCCGAGAACGTCGAGGCCGCCTTCGGTGGTCAATTCCTCACGGCGTTCGGGAACCAGAGTCACCTGATCGGGCCGTACCGTGCAAGCAATGTCGATGATCTCGTCGACGGCAGCCATTTCCAAATTCAGCCCCTGAGGGACCGTCTGCCGAAGAACATGAAGATCGCGATCCTGGATATGGCGGCGATCCTCGCGAAGATGAACGGTGATGCCATCGGCCCCGCCTAGAAGTGCGAACACAGCCGCAGCCACGGGGTCAGGTTCCTTGGCCCGCCGCGCCTGACGGATCGTGGCCACGTGGTCGATATTGACGCCCAAACGGATCATGTTACTCCGTCTCTACCGTGGTCATTCCGGGTCCTGAGTTGCTGATGATGATCCCAGTTGTTCGGTCCCGGGAATCGTGCCAGGCATCCAATTGGGCGACCACCTGTCGATATCGCACGATCTCCCGTTGCACCACTTTATACAGAAGCACGGCGAGGATGACGTCCGCGATTTTCTGGAGGGCCGCACTGATAAATGGCATCTCGAAGATGACGTTGAAAAAGAAGGCATTGAGAGCGAACAGTGCGAGGATCAACGGCACCGTCAATTGGGTGGATCGGCGGACGCGGTAGCGAGGATCCAGATACATCCGGAATGTCGTCGAGACCTCCCGGAGTAATTCCATCAGCAACCAGGGTCGCGGCCCCGTCGTTTCGGGAGAATAGCCCCCTTCGCCACTTGGAGCACCGGTTACCGGTAAATCACCCGCAACCGATGCCGGCATCGCTGGATGTTCGCTATGGGACTGCCGAACGATTTTTAGTTCGCCGAGAACCAGTTCCGAAAAGCGCGTGAACGTGTCACGAAATTCGGCCACCTCATGTTCAACTTTTTGAAGGCGGGCGGACGTACTGTCCTCCGAACCGATCGACTCTGGGGAGAGTTCCGGCGCGTCGGGGACGACCATCGATTCGACGTTCGGGGAAGTCGTCATTCAGACTCCACTTCCTGCGGGCGGGAGAGCGAGAATCGGTACGAGAGAATTCCCTCTATCCTGTCCTTCGTCTCACGATAATCAGGATTGCATCAATTGACCAGAGGAGGACCGATTTCGGCAAAATCGACGGAATGGCTACAAGGGGGAAGATAGCGAAGAGGAAAAGCCCACCGCGTGCGACGGTGGGCTGTTCAAAAGCGGAAAAAGCGGGTACAGGAGTACTTCCAGGCGGAGGGCAGTTGCTGGAGGGCGCGAGCCCGGACTTGCCGCCCTTGACGGCGGGCTTCTTGACGGAACGAAGCTTGAAGAGACCGGGCAGCGTGAGGACGCCCGCTCCATTTTTGCCCAGGTTCTTGAGAACCACGGACGTGAGTGCTTCGAAGAAACTCTTCACTTCGGCCTTGCTGTGCCCCGAGGCTTCAGCCAGTTGAGCGAAGAGTTCCGACTTGGTGATGGACTTCTGCGTGGTCGGTGCCTTTGCCATGCGTGCTCTCTTGAATTTGGGGTGAAACAATTGGCAACGTGTAATGCGAAAAGTAAGTAGATTCGGGGAGATTGTCAACGATATCTCGCCGTTTTCCTAGTTTTTTCCGGCAATTACGCAAAAAACGCTTGGCGAACTTAGTTTTATTTCGCCCTCGTAGACCGTGCATCCTCTCGAAAATACCTGGATTCACACCTCGCTATTCAGCTCACTCCGTTGATTTTTCTCGGAAGAATCGCGTCAGGGACCGCGAAGGAACGCCTTGTGGTGCAAGCTGCCAGCTTGCCAGAATCGCGAAGAGCAAGCGGCTTGCTTGCTCCAGAGAAGGAAGGCCTTCCGAACAATGTGTTCGGGAAGGAAAGGTGCATGATGCGACCTCTCTATTTGCTCGGCATCGGTATCCTGGAAGCACTCCTGGCCAGTGCGTTTCTCGTCATCGGTTGGTTCGTCCCTTCACCCAAACTTGTCGTGCAGAGTTTCGATCGGCTTGGCAACGTGACCCAAGGAGCGGAGAAGCAAGTCGATGTCATGAGGTCGCAAGTCGGCGAGGTTCGCACCAAGGATTTCCCGGAAATCATGCGGCAAATCAAGGATCAAACCGCAACCGTCTCCACGAACGTGCGTGATTCCCGGATCGATTTTGACGCGGTCGCGGCCATGAGCAATTCCCTGGACGCCGTGGCGAAAGGACTGCAAAGCTGGTCGGCGACGCTAGATGCCGACAAATACGGTCCAACAATCAACATGCTGCTCGGCGCGGCCGACTTGATCGATCACCAAACGACGACGACGGCGGCGCTGAAGTCGCTCAGGACTATTGATCGATCCGCCGCGATCAATCGCTCGACTTCTCAAAAACATTCAAGCGAGCCGCATCAGGATTCTCCATTGCGTGTCCAACGGGAGTCGGTCTTCAAGCTAATGAGCTCAGGCATGTCCTCGACGGGTGGATCAAAACTTGAAGGAAATGACCGCCTCGCGGAGATGCGAGCGGGCTTCCGTGAGCTGGAATACTCGTTGGGGAACGCCATTCGCCAGGTCGACGTCGTCAGCTCAGCAACTTACCCTCATTTTCAATCAACCGGCGGGCTGCAACCCTCTTTTGAAATGCGTTCGGTATGGCCCGAGGGGAAGCAAACCGCGGACGGACTTCGCAAGGCTCATGCCAGTTTGCAAGTCGCAAACAAAGAGCTTGACCTTCTCGCCAGTGCGATCGCTCCTCTGCAAATTGATTTCGCGCCGCGACCCCAGCCTAATGAAAACTTGGATCGGTTCCTTGATAAGCAACGCGATATCGATTTCGAACGCCTTCACGAGGCGGCCGCTTCATTGCGAAAAATGGGCCTGGGGGTCGCCACGACATTGCGTTCCTGGCCGGAGCTCGTCGAGACTATGCACCGCTCGGCGATCATCTTGAACGGCTCACGGAAGCAACTCGATAGTGTGCTTGCGCAGCGCGTGCAGTACGAGAAGGCCATGCACGGAAGCGAGCGGATGACTCAAAACACAATGGTCGTGCTGGATTCCTACTCGACGAAACTCGACGCCCGGCTGAGCGAGCAGGAGCACGCGCTCCGCCAGATGCACGGCGGTCTTGGCGAAATCAACTCGGCGATCCCCTCGGTCGCAAGGACCACTGGCGATTTTCTTCGAGTCATTCGTTGGCTATTCTGGCTTAGCGGAGCGCTGATCGGCGTCCACGGTTTGTTCGTCGTCGGCCAGGCTTACGTTCGTCGATAATTGATTGATTATTCTCCCCGAAGGACCTGCCTGATTGGGCGGGAGAAAGGCGGACGGATGCCGCCCTCCATGATGAAGGCCCTACCCTCTTCGCCATTTACATTTGTTGGCGATGTCCTGGTTGGCATGGGCGATTTCGCCGCGTTCTCGTACCGCGCGGTCACGGGAATCTTCGGCCGCCAGATGCAAGCTCGCGTTTTGGTACCCATCTTTTTCAACGTCGGCGTCAACAGCATCGGCGTGGCAGTTATCACCGGCCTTTTCATCGGCATGGTGATGGCGGTTGAAACGTATTCCCAGTTCCATCCATTCGGCTTTGACGCCGCCATGGGAACGATCACCTGCAACGCGATTTTGAGTGAACTCGGACCCGTCCTGGCGGCGGTGATGCTCGCCGGCCGAGTCGGCAGTTCCATGGCCGCCGAACTCGGTACGATGCGTGTCTCGGAACAGATAGATGCCCTCGCCTGCCTGGGAGTTGATCCGGTCCATTACCTCGCTACGCCTCGATTTCTGGCGTGCCTACTGCTGATTCCGTTGCTCACCGTCTTGGCCGATGCTGCCGGTATCATCGGCAGCACGTTTATTTGCGTCGTCGTCTACCGCATCGATTCTCACCATTTCTGGGAACATACGCTCAACTTCGTTGGCACCTGGGAGGTGATCTCGGGAATGGTCAAGGCAACCGTGTTCGGCGGTGTGATGGCGCTCGTCAGTTGCCATCGCGGCTTCCGAAGTCGGGCCGGTGCGGAAGGCGTTGGCCGCGCCGCCACCGAGGCATTCGTCTTCTCATTCATGGTGATTCTGATTCTCGATTTCTTCCTCGCTTTTTCGTTGAGCAATGTGCATAGAATGTTGTGGCCGGAACGCGTGACGGCTGGGTTTTGATATCACCATGGCGAGCCGAGCGGCGTAAGCCGCCGGGTGATGCGGCAGATAACTCGCAACTTTTAGTATCACCCGCCGGCTAACGCCGCTCGGCTCGCCTAATTGATTGGGCTAATTCGATGAGCGATCCAGTTGAACCTGAAAAGCCTGGCCCCATCCTCGAATTAAATCGCGTTAACTTGCAATTCGGCAATCAGCTCGTGCTCCGCGACATCAATTTGAGCATCCAGCGCAATCAGACGGTTGTTATTATCGGCGAGAGTGGTTGCGGCAA
>JAIOQJ010000536.1 GCA_021413475.1 Planctomycetota bacterium
GCTGAAAGTCGCGACGTCGGAACTGTGCATCACCAGATTGCCGCCCGCCTTGGCCCAGGCAACTTCGCGATCGAGGCTGAGCCAGAAATGGCACCCGGCACCGACACGATGCTCGCGCGCGATCCGGAAAATTTTGAGTACCGCTTCCTCGAAACGCGGATGATCGTACTGCTCGGGAATCCCCAGGCTGCACGACAGATCGTGCGGCCCGATGAGCACGGCATCAAGGCCCGGCACCGAACAAATCTCGTGCAGATTCTCGATGGCCGGAACGCTTTCGATGTTCGCGATCAGGATCTTGTCGCCGTTGCGTTGTTCGAGGTAAGTTCGCAGTTCCGGTTCCAAGGTATTCGGGTCACGCAGGGCTTCCTGCAAGCGCCGGCCCTTCAACGGCCGCCATTTGACGGCACCCACGAGCGCCCGCACCTGATCGGCCGTTTCGAGGTAAGGCCCGATCACGCCGCCCGCACCAGCGTCGAGCACTTTGCACGCTTCAAACGGATCGTTGCATGGCAACCGCACGACGGGCGGTATGCCGAGCCCCTGATACGCATGGCAAATCCACGATAGTGTCTGCCGATCGATCGGCGTGTGCTCCGTATCGACGAAGACAAAGTCGATCCCCGATTGCTTCACCAAATTGGGCCACAACGGCGAGGTATTGACCATGGCCGACGAGAAGACGTGGCGCCCATCGTGGAGGGCCTGAATAATTTCGCGACCGGTCATGGAGAGGGGTCCTTTTTTGACGACAATGAACCAAGCGACCGCCCACTATACTTCCACCGGTTGCCCGATGCGACAAGATTTCAGCGAGGCTTCGGTGGTGGCATAAATCTCGAAGGCGGCGCGGGCATTGATGCTCGACTCGCCGTTCGTGTCAATAGCGTGGGCGAGGCTGTCGGCCTGGAGGAAATCGTTGTCGGCTGCCACGCGTCGTTGCCGGTGCTCCTTCGGCGGCTGATTGCGATAATAGACGCCGACTTCCGGGCGGGCTTCGCTGATGACAAGTGCCCCCTCGGTTCCTTGGACGTGGATCTTCATATCGCCGCCGCTCGGATGGCTGGCGGCACCGATCCGCCCGATGGCGAGCGAGCCGATCAGGCCGTGTTCCATTTCCAGCGAGAGACTCGCCAGGTCCTCGGCACCGTTGTCGGCATTGAGTTGATTAAAAAACGGGGCGGTGCGTGCAAAAACTCGCTGCACACGAGCGCCGGTGAGCAAGCGCATGTAGCCGAGCGGATAGATCCCTTCGATGGCGAGTTCTCCCATCGGATCGCGGGCCAGACCGCCATCGGAGCCGTCGCTGTGTGCGGCAATTTGGTGGGCCTGCCAGTTCATCGGCGGATACCCAGGCAGCCGCGACCCCTTGGGCGGCCCCGCATCCTTCGCGAAATAGAAATCGACATGAATCGCGCAAATCTTGCCAATCGCACCCGCGGCAATCTGTTCTCGGGCATGCAACACGCTGGGGAGGAAATTGCGGTTCCACATCAGGAACTTCAGACGCGTTTTTTCAACTTCCTCGACCAACCGCACGGCGTCTTTGTGCGACGTCGACATCGGTTTATCTTGGACGATATGTTTGCCCGCGTGAAGGGCGCGGATGCTCAATTCGACGTGCCGATCGACATCCGGGCTGACGATGGCGACTTGCACGTTGAACTCGCGCATGGCCCGCTCGACATCGCGAACGTACGGGATCTTGTGGGCATCCGCGAATTGCTGATTCCGTTCGTGAGCCCACTCGGGAATCTGCGGATCGTCGCAAACGACCACCAGCTCGAATCGCGGATGGACGGCCACACCGCGTGCCACGTAATCGTGTTTGATCGCACTGAGCACCGCACAGCGGAAGGTGTTCGGAGTCGTCATATCAGCGACCTCCCAGGTGGATCGCGTGCCGCGTCCGCAGCGATTCGTGAACGGCGTCGTCGACCAGGAACGTGTCCTTGAA
Organism: Planctomycetota bacterium; assembly: GCA_021413475.1. Classification (GTDB taxonomy): domain Bacteria; phylum Planctomycetota; class Planctomycetia; order Gemmatales; family Gemmataceae; genus JAIOQJ01. The sequence continues at coordinate 1,958 of JAIOQJ010000536.1, forward strand.
AGTGATCGCGTTCACGGCGGCGTGGTGCCCGTTTTGAATGGCCTCGATGAAAGATTGAACCATCGTGACGTGTTGCTTAATTCCTTCATCCGTCCGTACCGCTTCCGGGGAGCCGCCACGAAAAACGAGTTGCATGTTCTGATGGTCGTCGGCGTAGGCGGCACCGGAGGAGCCGATCACGGAAAGTGATGTATAACCCTCTCCCGCCGGCATGCGATTGTCGTGATGGATCAAGGCCGCGCCGCCGCCCGGAAAACCGAGATGCACCTGGCGCAAGCGTCCGGTCGCGCCTTCCACAAGCCGTTCGAGAGCGAAGACGCAATTCGGCAGCGTTCCCGCCAGAAACATCGCCAAATCGAGGTCGCGGAGCAGGGGGGCGGATGGATTCGATTCCCAGCGATGCAGGCGGATCAACCCGGCCTGCCCGAGTTTATCGGGCAGCAATTGCCTGATAAGTTGCCGGGATGGGAGGTAGCGATCGGGATTGACGATCGCCAGTTGTACGTTGTTCTGAAGAGCCGTCTCTTCGAGCGCCGGCCATTCGGCTTTCAACCAAATCGGCTCTGCCGCGTAAAGCACATGAACGCCCGCACGAAGGGCGGCATTGATGCCGCTCGCATCGAAGCGACGATCGCCGGCCAGGATCAGGCCATCATAGACGTCGAGATGCGATTGCGCGAGATCGGGGCAGGCCTCGATCGCGATGCCCTTGATACGGGCACCGATCTGTTGCCAGTGCGAACGATCCTCGGAGAGTGCCAGGAGGCGGATCATGTGGTTTCTTCCCGAACAACGTGACGATTACCTTTCTATAGGGGAAACGGTCCGACGGCGTCAGCGAATCCCTCGATCGTGGAACTGCGACTGAATAGAGTAGCACCACGGCACTCACCGGAGTATCGTCAAAAGTAGTCGCCAATTGAAAGAAACAACGAGGGGAATCATGTTCAAGCCGAAGATCATTCTGCTACTCACAGCACTCGCATCCACCACGTTATTAACTGCGCCGGCACGCAAATACGATGATCCGGGTGCCCCGCCTTTCAAGGTGCTGAAAAAGGGCGAGAATCCTCCGCTCGACGCGAACGACAACTTCGTGATCGGGCCGGAGTACGTCGTCGCCCCCGAACGCACGGCGGTTCAAGGAGTCGCGTCAGGGAAGGTGCAGCAATTTGAATTTGACTCGAAAGAGACCAAGCTCTTTAACCCCGGCATCGCCCGCAAGGTGTTCGGCAAGGTCGATCCGAACAATCCGAAGACCTTGATCGTTGAAACACACACCATCGACTACAGGCGTCGGGTCGGTGTCTACGTTCCCGCCGGCTACAAGGAAGGCACCGAAGCGCCGTTCATGGTGGTCCACGACGGCCCCGGCCATGCCAACAGTCTCAAGACGGTCCTCGACAACCTGATCGCTCAAAAGCGGATTCCGCCGGTCGTCCTCATTTCCATCAGCAATGGCGGCGGCGACGCCCAGGGCACGAGCGCGGCAAGGAATACGACAACATGAACGGCGACTACGCCACCTACATCGAAGACGAAGTGCTACCGCGCGTCGAGAAAAACTGCGGCGTGAAGCTGACCAAGGATCCCGACGGCCGCGCGGCGATGGGCTGCAGTTCCGGCGGCTCGTGCGCGCTGATCATGGCCTGGTTTCGCAACGATCTTTACCATCGCGTCCTGACCACGTCGGGCACGTTCGTGAATCAAGCTTGGCCGTTCGATCCGAAGTATCCCGACGGCGCCTGGGGCTTTCACGAAACGCTCATTCCCAAGGAGCCCAAGAAACCTATCCGCCTGTTCATCCACGCCGGCGATAATGACCTGCTCAACCCCAACATCATGCGCGACAACATGCACGACTGGGTAGAAGCCAATCACCGCATGGCCAAGGTGCTCAAGGCCAAGGGCTATGAGTACCAATACGTGTTCTGCCAGGGCTCCGGCCACTGCGATGGCAAGGCCCAGGCGCAGTATCTGCCGCATGCGATTGAGTGGGTGTGGAAGGGGTATGGGGGGAAGAAGGAGAAGTAAGGCGGGCGAGGAGTACGGCGAGCGGGCGAAGGCCAGGGAAGCGAATTTTGGGAAATGGTTTCGTTTCCCTGGCCTGGAGTTTTCCGGGTAGAATTGTTGCTGGACAATCAGTGGGTGGCAGATACCACCGTCGAACTGAAATGAGGAGACTTCCGCATGAGCGTCATCCAACAACCCGCCCCGAATCATCAGAGCGAGACGATCGGTTCGGGGCAGACATAGTTTTTCGAATGCGAGGCACTCTCCCCGGCCCACCCGGAGATGCAGGCCCGCGAGCTCGCTCGAAAACAGCGATTGCAACCCTCCAATTTGCCAGAGAAGCAAGCCTGGCCAGCACCTGACGGGGAACCGGAAAAAAGCGCCAAGCTAGATTGACATTCCCCATGACAGTTGAGTCGAATCCACGCCCAAGCACAATTCCTGCCAAATGCGATTGAATGGGTATGGAAGGGGAATTAGGAGTAGTAGGGCGGCCGACGTTCAATGCGAGTTCAACGGAAATTGCACTCGCATTGAACGTGAGGGGATCTCATGAATCGAGAAAAGTTCATGAAGGCGCTGGCGCTCCGACTTTATCCAATCCTCCGTGCCGATGGTTTTCGGGGATCTGGAAATACACTGCGGCGAGTCGATGAGCAAGTCGTACATGTTTTCAATCTTCAGGCCTCAACGGGTGGTAGCGAATGTTACCTGAACCTTGGGGCTCACCTGATGTTTTTACCAACCCCAGGTGGAAGCGTGCCCGATGCAAAGAGCATAAAAGAATACGAGTGCGCGTTTCGGGATCGCTTTGACCCACCATCTGGAAGTTCCCATGGATGGTCGTACGGGCGAAACGAAGATGAACTGAACGAAACGATTGCCTTCATCTGCGATCACTGGTCGAATTATGGGCGCGCCTTCTTCGATCGATATTCGCATTTCCCAGATAGCTTTCATCTACTAGTGGATGACATCGATCCATCCGGCGTTCACCCGACTGAACTTCTGACATTCGCCCGAATTGCAGCACACCTTCACAAGAATGCCCGTTCTGAATCGCTTGCTCAAGAAGCTTTGCGACGATGCCCAGAGCGTGCGACTGATCTGCGGGCTGAATTAAGCCAACTTATCCACGACGTGAATTCCACTAGAACCAAACGGTGAATTCCGCGTGGCGCGGTATCATCGACCGAATTCCTCTCATTTCAATGGTACGGTCTACGAAATCGAGGAAGGGTGACTTTATGGCAAGCACGACGAAAAAGATCGAACGCACGCCCGCCGAGATTGAGAAATTGGCTCGCCGCGACCTCGCCCAGTCGAACAAGCAAGTCGGCCCCATCACGGATGCCGTGCCGCTGGGGCGGGTGATGGAATTGCGACGGTTAGGGAGTACGCTGCGCCAGGAACGGGAAAAGCAAAATTTAACGCAGGCGCAACTTGCCGCGAAGATTGGCATGGATGAACCGGCGATTTCGCGAATCGAGAAAGGGTTGAATCTGAACCCGACCCTGGACACGTTGAATCGAATCGCGGCAGGTCTCGGAAAGGAAATCGAAGTGGTGTTGAGTAATGAACCGACGACGGAGAGGGCGGTGGTGTAGAAGAAAAGGCCGGGAGCGGGCGACAGCGTTGGCAACGGCCCTTGCGCAGTTTCTTGTGCCATCGAATGGGCGTGATAGGTGTATGCCCCGAAGGCGGAAAAGTAGCCAAGGGGAATGCTCTCCGGCGTCACTTAGGCGGCGTATTGTACTTGGCTCACTGGCCCTGAGCCTGTAGAAATAGAGGGTAAGTTGTGGTAAAATTTGGCTGCCTGACGGAAGGATTTGCTTTCGGTGATGGCGGCCATATACTACTTCGACAGGTGAAATGGTGCAGAAATGGGTGCAGAACCCATTTTACGCCAAATACCCGGCAAGCACCCATAGCTCAACTGGATAGAGCATCGGTCTACGGATCGGAACTTCACCACTTCGTCAAATCTCGAAAAACGCAGAAAACCTAGGGTTTTCAGTCAATTTCTCGCGAAGGTTCCAAGCCGTGAAATGGCCTAATTATCGACCTCGCGGGTGTAGTACACCCGCTCCAAAATTTTAACATATAAGTCAGATTTGATGCCAAAACCGGAGGTCGGCTACTCCTCGCCAGATTGCATAGGGTGTCGCTACCGCCAGATAGGCTGCGGTGAAAATCATCGCGACGATCACGGAACGCGATGCGAACGGTCTGGCGGGCGGCTGTTTCTGTTGCATCATGATTCTTTCGCGACTCTTGGGGGGATGCATGGTT
>JAIOQJ010000421.1 GCA_021413475.1 Planctomycetota bacterium
CGGCCCCTCACGGGAGCCGGCTCGCCAATTACTGATCCTTCCCGCGTCTTAACCGAAACGGATCGCTTCTCACGATCTCGCCCACGAGTACCGAAAATTTGTAGTCTCCCTTGGCCAGGTTCGCGCAGATCTTGTCCACCGTCCGTTTATCGTAAAACTCCAGGCCGCGGCCGACGGCATAGGTCAGCATCTTCTCGGCCAGGCAACGGCTAAACAGGTCCTTCTTTTCCTTGAGGATCTGCTTCAACTCGGCCGGTCCCTGGAAGGTCTTGCCGTCGGGCAGCGTGCCCGATGCGTCGATGGGAAAATCGCCGTCGCGGGCGCGAAAGGCACCGATGGCGTTGAAGTTTTCGAAGGCGAAGCCGATCGGGTCCATCTTGGCGTGGCAGTTGGCGCAGGCCACTTTCTCGCGGTGCAACTCCATCCGTTTGCGAAGCGAACCTGTGGTGATTGCTTTCTCGTCGGCCGCGAGTTCGGGAACGTCGGGCGGCGGCGGAGGCGGCGGCGTGCCGAGCAATTGTTCGAGTACCCAACGTCCGCGTTTCACGGGCGAAGTCCGGGTCGGATTCGATGTCACCGACAAGACGCTCGCCTGCGTCAAAATGCCGCCTCGCGAGCCGTCTTGCAGAGTTACCCGTTCGAATTCGTTGTCCTTGAATGGCTTGCCGCCAGGCACTTTCTTCTTGGTGCTTTGCAGATTGCCCTTGGTGTCGGTGATTCCGTAATGGCGGGCGAGCGGTTGATTCAAGTACGTGTAGTCGGCATCGATGATGTCGAGGATGCTGCGATCCTCTTTCATGATCTCGGTGAAGAACAGTTCGGTTTCCTTCGTCATCGCGGCCCGGAGCGGCTCGTTGAAGGTCGGGAACAGGGTGGCATCCGGCGCGAAACTCTTGAGCCTCTGCAGTTGCAGCCATTGCATCACGAAGTTATCGACGAGCGCCTTCGCCTTCGGATCGAGGAGCATCCGCTTCACCTGGGCGTCAAGATTTGCGGAAAGTTGTTTCTTCGCCGCCAGATCGAGCAAGACGTCGTCCGGCATGCTCGACCAGAGGAAATACGACAATCGTGAGGCGAGTTGATACTCGTTGAGCGGCACGGCCGTGCCACCAGCCGGGATGCCGGCATCGAGTTCGAGGCGGAACAAGAACTTCGGCGAAACCAGCACCGCCTGGATCGCGAGTTGCATGCCTGCTTCCCACTTTTCATTGCGCGTTTCGGCCGCCTCGACGAACTTGACGAGCCGATCGATCTCTTCCTTCAGGGCCGGCCGACGATAGGCGCGAGTCACAAAGTTCGTGAGCACTTCTCGCGTCTGCACGTCTTTGGTTTTCGCGGGGTCGAGCGTCAAGTATTTTTGCTGGAACGCCGGCCGTGTGTCGAGCGGTCCTTCCATCACGAGCCATTCGACCCAGAGCGTCCGCTCGTCCTTGTCCTTCTTGAATTCATTCAGAAACTGCACGGCACCGCGATGGCTCCCGGCCGGCAGTGTGATTTTGACGTCGAAGATCGCGGCCGTCTTTTCGCTGTCCGCCTTCACTTCGAACTGTTTCAGTTCCTTGCCATCGACGAGCAGAGCGATTTTCACGGGTTCGTCGCCGACCTTGTTGCCATAGCAGCGAACTTTGAAGATGTGCTCGCCAGGCAGTGTCAGGTTAAAATCCGTGGCCAGCGTCCCCTTGGGCCCCGTGCCGGTGACCGGCCGGAAACGCGTCTGCGGCACATTGGCCCCGCCCGGTTGAAGATATTTGGCCGACAATGCCCGCGACGGCGGCTTGGGCGGATTGATCACAATCGCTCGATTCGAGATGTTCTCGGCCGCCGCGAGGTAGCGTTCCATCAGCACCGGTGAAATCGTCAGTACGTCGCCAATATTGTCGAAACCGTGGCCGACATCGTCGGACGGGAAGTCCTCGGAGGCATTGAAATCGACGCCAAGTAAATCGCGAATCGTGTTGTTGTACTCGGTCTTATTGAGCCGCCGCACCGTCACCCGGCCCGGATCGGGCTTGGCATTCTTGTCGGCACGATCGAAGATGCCATCGACCGATTTGACGAAAGCTTGCACCTCGGCAGGCATCGGCCGCGGCTTCTCTTTGGGCGGCATCTCACCCGATTGGACCACCTCGAGAATCGAGGCCCACTGCTTCCGACCCTTGAGCACCGAGGCATCGTCCGTGAACAGATGCAGCGAAATCTCCCCCTTCGGCTTGGTCGCCCCGTGGCAGGCGATGCAGTGCTTCTTGAGGAACGCCACGCCATCCTTCTTAAAGTCCGGTGCCTCGGCCGCGAGGGCCGAGTTCGAGTTTCCAGCGCCGATCAATAGGAGCAAGAAAACGATGCGGAGCATCGAAAAATGTGTCATCGGGTAATCCGGCCTGGAGAGGGTAAGGGGTGGGAGCGATCAAAGCGACATAAATTATGATACCTGCTGCGGGGCGAGTGGACAAATTGAAAAAACGGCGGAAGCTTGCCGCGGGTTACGCCAACTCTTGAGCAGGATGCAATAAGCAACTGACCGATGGCGGGGCCCTGGATCGATTTGGGCCAAGACGAATCTTTTCAGCGACCTCGCTCGGTTCGACTACTTCCTCTTTTCCGTCTTTAACACCTGAAATTTATCGACGCATAGTCTTTCGACCGTATCGTACCATTCGATCTCCACCCGCTCGCCGATCTTGGCGGCTTTCACGAGGGCGAGAACTTCACGTTGCTGTGCACCGACGGTGTAGTGACGAGGCTTTATTTCACCGGGAGCCAATACTTCGACGATCGTATCTCTTTTGTTCTTCGCGGCTTCGACCGTTTTGAGTTCGCCGATCGTTGTTCCGGTTTTCAGTTTCTTGAGCTGAGCGCTCGCTCGATCGCCCTCAACGACAAAGAGCGTGAAGGCAAATAGAGCGATCAGGCAAACGACTCGAAGTCGCATGATTGTTCTTCCTTTCGTCAACTCAATTCGCTCTCGTTCCTCCATGAAGGGTGGGAACGAGAGCGTGGTTTTCAGAAATGCGTTCCTATTTTTCGAGGCAAAATAGCGACTTGCCGGATCGGATAAAGAGGCGGCCATCGATGGCGACGGGCGATGCGTCGAAATTGCTACGGTCGCTGAGGTCGTTGGTGGCGAGGAGTTCGAACTTCGGCCTGGCCGCGACTACAAACGTTCGGCCATCGCGGCCGACGTAATAGATCTTGCCGTCGGCTAACAGCGATGACGCATAGACCCCGCTCGGGCGTGGAATGCGTTCTTCGTAGACAATATCGCCCGTATCCGCCTTCGCGCAGAAGGCCGTTCCGCTCGCGTCGTTCATCCAGTACACGTGCCCATCGTGGAATACCGGCGACGTCACGTTGGAACCCTTCTTGGTGGTCCACAGACGGTGCGTCTCGGTCACGTCCCCCTTGCCTCCCGTCCGGACCGCGAGTCCCACGACGCCGCTGCGGCCGCCCAGGCAGTACGCGATTCCATCATGGGCGACGAGGCTGGGCACCATGTACCATCCGATATCCGTGTTGCAGTTCCAAAGTGCGTTGCCCGTTGACGGGTCAAAGCCATACACCTTTCGCGCGGCCGGGACTACCAACTCGTCCTTGCCATCCTTCGTTTTCACGACCATTGGCGTATTCCACGCCTCCTTGATGCCTTTTGCACGCCACTTTTCCACGCCCGTGTTCTTGTCGAGGGCGACCACCGACTCGCTCTCCATGCTGGCGTTGACAATGAGCAGATCCCCGTACAAGAACGGTGATGCCGCCGACCCCCAATCGCTCACTTTGCTGCCGACGTCGGCCTGCCAAAGCTGCTTGCCCGTGTAGTCGAAGGCGAACACTCCCGTCTTGCCGAAGAAGCAATAGACCCGCTCCGCATCCGCGGTCGGAGTGTTGGAGGCATAGCCGTCGCCGTCACGCGACACGTTTAATTCTGGAAGCTTGGCCGACACCTCTTTGATCCAAAGCTGTTTGCCCGTCTTGCGGTCCAGGGAGATGAGATGGCGGCGCAGATCCGATTCCTGGCCAGCGGGCTTGCCAGGCACCTTGTAGCCAGTCCAACAAGTCAGGAAGATTCGGTCGCCAATGAAGATCGGACTCGACGCGCCCGGCCCAGCCAGGTCGGTCTTCCATTTGACATTTGTTTTCGGGCCCCAGGTCACGGGCAGCCCCTTCTCGGCACTCGTGCCCGAACCATCCGGCCCGCGGAAGCGAGGCCAGTCGGCCGCGACGGCCGGAATCGCGATTAACAGCGTTAAGAAGGAAACGAGAATACGACGCGGCATGAATGGAATCTCCAGCGAGGGTGGTGGCTAGAAACCGGATATGGAAGTGATTCTAGGACGGCCTCGATCCTCACGCAAGCGAGATGTTTTTGTTCACTGCGATTCGGGACGAACACGGCCTTCACGCGGAATTTTGCGAACCTCACCACAACCATCCCCCTCGCTAATCATGTTCGCTGCCCGGGCCGACGGTTGAAGGTTATCTCACCACCCAACTCCTTCACCAATTGCGGGCCCGAGCGTTTCGGAAGGCCAAGCCGATTGGCGACGGCACCGGTCTGGAACACAG
>JAIOQJ010000422.1 GCA_021413475.1 Planctomycetota bacterium
ATCGATTACAAGGGAGTGTGGATCTCGTCGGCGATGCGGCCGGAATCCACAATGCGAAATGGGGCGAACAGGAATTGACCCGACGCTCACCCCGGGCCGATCTTGCGGCTGACGTCTCCTTGCCGGATGATACAAAATTATGGGCGGTTCTCCAAAACGCCAGTGGCGGCGTATGGGGCGGTTGCGTTTACGATGCGGCCGCGATTAGTCAAAAACTCAGCGGCTGAACAAGTTCGAAACGGATTGAACGGAATACGACATGGCCAAGAAAATACGCTGTCACTGCAAAGCAACGGCTGGTTGCAATCTTTGCCAGGGGACCGGATTCTACATGTACGAACCAGGTCCGCTTGGCTGGCAGCCGTTCGTATGCCCACGGTGTGAAGGAAAGCGGACGCTGGAAGATTCGACGGCACCGGAAGGAAACAAGCCTTGTCCGACCTGTGCGGGTGCCGGCAAAATCGACCCGGCCAATCCCCCAGCGGGAGGGATGTGGGATACCCTTTGCAAGATCTTTATTGGGGCGTGAACGGAGAAAGGGACGAATAGACTGAAGGTTCCAGTCTATTCGTCCCTTCTCATGTCTAGTGTGAATTAGTGATTCTTGTTCCGGAAATACTTTGCGACCAATTTTTGATTTGGCTCGACCATGAACGAATATTGATCCATCAATTCTTCAAGAGTTGAGAACATCCACGGATGGATTGCCGTGTCGCCATTCTTGGTGAATGTGATGTTATCGGCCAAGTAAATCGCGGAGTGGATGATCGAGTCATCGGGTCGCGTCAAGAAAATGAGGTCGCCGTAACGAGGTGCATCGGTGACGGGAACATATTCCTCTTTGAATTTCTTCTCGATATACAACGGGTCGCTGTAACCGTCATCCAGGGGATCGGAGAAGAAATTAAATGCAGTCCAATGGCAATCACGCTTGACGGAACCAATTTTCGGCTCGTGGCGTTTCGGAAATGTATAGATACGCCCTGTAGCAAGCGGAGGGAGCAATTTCACAAGGTCGATCGTGACACCGCCCTGAACGGCGGACATCGCATTCAGCAACGCTTTGACATCGGGTGCCACGCCCATTTTGTCCCAATAACTAACGAGAGAATCGATATCGGAGGTCGGAGTGATGCGCAATCTGACCAGCAGCGACTTTTGCTGAGTCAGAACTTTGATGAATCGGATCCTCTCTTCGTTAGTGCCCATCGTTGAGAGGATGTGTGGCATCCCCGAGAAGATCAAGTACTTGCCGTACTCACAACTCATATTTCTAAACAGTTCAACGGTCTCCGAGGAGACACCGCCCCGTTGAAATCGTTCATCGAGGGATTTCGTGCGAACGAATGTGAAATACCCGCCATTCTCGGGAACGCTCGCGATTCGTCGAAAAATGCGTTCTCGGGCATTTCGAGAAATGGACGTTAAAATTTCCACCGACGGAGTGACGAGAATACCATCGGTGAGATTTTCATGAGCGGACGGAGATAACAACTGGTCTTTCTGAGAGCGCGTCAGATCCTGTTCTTCGAGGAAACGAGTCAATTCTACAAGAGTGAAATTCTTGAAGAACCATTTCGTGGGATTTTCCATCATTGCCTGTAAAGGCAGTAGATGTTCCGGAGCTTCGAGCGTGATCGGAACGTATTCGAGGTCTCCCCACGGGCCAGGAGCGCACCGGATCCTTGCAGCTTCCGTCACCTCTGTATTGACTTGCAGCTTTTCTGGTTGTGTCGGGGAATGTTTGGTGGCGCTCGGCGCAACTAAATAACCCAGGCCGAAGGTAACAGCCAAGCCGACCGCGTACAGGAAGAGTGTGTATTTTCGCATGGGCAGTATCTGTTTGAGTCGATTGAGCGGGACGCGCGAACTCTTTGATACCTTGCCGGGTGTTCTATTTTTCATTCTGCAATGATGACTTTACTAGGTGAGCGCACAAGTGGAACAAAACAAGGGCGGAATCCGATAGACATACCACGATCGGTATCGCCGGCAGGTCACGTTATTCTCTCTGCTCGGCACACCAAAGTCAACACTACCGTCCGCAAGTTCTCCCAAGATTTCCCAGAATGAAGTTTCGTTCATATTCAATATGACGTATGCCGTGACAGGAAAGTTCCTGGATCGGGCGCAATTCTTTTACGCCGATCCAGAAATCTACTGCAATTGACGTTGTGGTGACAAATCAGACGAAGTGAGTGATTTGGTGGCCGATCAGTTGGCGAATCATTCCATGCTCGGCAATGCGAAATCGAAAAACGTTTCCGTCAGCGGGTGGGGGGCTCGTTGCTCGCCAATCACGTCCGCCAGAGCGATGCGCAGCTCGTCATATGAGGCAAACCGATTTTGCGGATCCTTGGCCATCATGCGAAGAATCACCTCCGCACCCGGTATCGAGAGCTCCGGGACGTACTCTCGAGGAGAGGTCGGTGTGAGACGCAGATGTTTCATGATAACCTCCATTGAGGAGCGGCCCTGGAACGGCAGGTTTCCCGTCAATGCATGGTAAAACGTCGCTCCAAGGGCGTAGATATCGGCTCGAAAATCTGCTGAGTTTGGGTCGATGGCCTGTTCCGGTGCCAGGTAGGCCGCCGTGCCGGTGGGAACGTACTTTTGCTCGTTTGCCTTGCCTTGACGTTTTTTCTCTTCGCTGTTGATCATCGCCAACCCGAGATCGCCAACTTTTGCGTGCCCGTCCAGACCGAGCAGCAAATTTCCCGGCTTAACGTCCCGATGGACGATCCCATATTTGTGAGCCTCGGCTAACCCTTCAGCCGCCTGACGAATGATGGAGAATGCATAGGGGATGGGGATCGCGCCCTTTTGGCGGATGAGATCCTCAAGCGTTCCACCGGGCACATATTCCAGCACGAGGTAACAAATCGGACCTTCATCTTCGAGATCCCAGAGTCGAACCACATTCGGGTGGTTCATCTGCGCCAAAAGAATGGCTTCCGTCTTGAGCTGATCGAGGAGCCCGGGAGTATTCACCAAAGCGCTTGGTTCAATGACCTTGACGGCTACGGGAAACAAGAGTTTACGATGCCGGCCGCGATAGACAAAACTGGTGGAGCCCCGGCCAATTTCCCCCACAATTTCATACTTCCCGAGGATGTCGCCGATTTTAATCAAGCCGGGCACTGATGTGCCACGATTCGGGCCAAGTCTCTCATCCGTTTGATGGTTCGGCAACGTTTCGTTGTTACCGGGTAGGACCGGTAATCGGCGACTCGAAAATAACGATGAAAATTTCATGTGGGTTCAGGGTTGTGCCAAATGTCTCGTCAAAATCATCGCTGAAAGACGGACGGAAAGCCCCCGTCGGTCTTCTTGCATAAGGGCGCTATTCATTCATAATTCATTTCAGAAGAAATGTGTCTGGCAGCTGAAACGAATTGGAGAAATGCCCGAGTAAAATTGATGGTGCCCCCTCAATTCTACAACTCGGCGGCGAGCGGAAGATGTTGTCGCTGGTTGCGGCTTGGTCCAAATCAAGAACGCTATTTGCTCGGCCTGAATTTTGGACCGACCGTAAACGGCTCCGTTCCAAGCGGAAACGCCCCGAGATCTGGCTTGTCCTTGTCGAACTCGCGAAGCGGATCAAACCACTCTTTGGGTAATGCGACACCGGCATCAATGGCAGGGCTTTCTTGATGTAATCGAAAATCAATCACCTGCTTGTCTTCACCGGGGAAGATCAGGAACTTCGGATCAGCAAAGCGATCGTTGGCTCCCCATCCGGGTGAATATCGCTTTTTGCTCGTCTCAAACGCGGCCGACTTGCGAAATTTCTCGAAGTAATCGCCTTGGTAGCCCGGTCCGTCTTTGACACCCCAGAGTAGGTTGCCATCCGCTTCGAAATCATCGTTAAGGGCCACCGATGAGAAATTCAGCCCCGGTAGTGCATTCACCTGAACGCAAATGTTATTAAAGACGCGCCGCGTGGTCCCCGCCGTGTGACTTCCCCAAGCAAAGGCATAATAGCCGCGAAAGGCACTATCCGGCATGATAAACGTGTTGTGGTAAACGTAGTAGACCGGCCAGGTGGGACCTCCGTGGTCGTGGGCCACCATGACCGTGTGGTTGTTGAGAAATGCACCCGTCGGATCGGGCTCCGCTGGAACCGCTTTGTAAGTTCCCTGCCGAAGATCCACCATATTGCGGCAGATATATACGCCGCTCCCTTCTTCGTTCTTCACGGGGTTCGCCTTGCCGCCATGGAGGGTGAAGGGATTCAGACATCGCGAGATGAGATTCTGGTAGATGAGCATACGGCCGCGTTCTTTTTTCGGGCCGAGTTCGATGCCGTCGTCGTTAAAGTTGTCCACGAAATTGTGATGAAACTTGATGGTCTCCGCGAAATACATCTGAATGCAATCGTGATGATCCGTAAATTCGCAGCCGGCGAACTCGAGATCGCGCCCACCGACCACGGCCAAATACCCTCCCATTGCGCGATACTTGTGGTGGGAACGCGAATGCCAAGGAGCCGCATGGCCGCGGAGAACGGAGCGTAAGACCCGCAGATTCTTCGTCCGACTGGTCCGAAGTGCCGAATCACTGCCGTAGAGGGTGACGCCGTCCAACTCGATGTCTTCAGCGTCTTCGGTGATATCTTCGCGATCCTCGCTAATGATCACTGCCGACCGACCGCCGCCGCGAATCACGAGATCTTGTAATCGAATGTGCTTCGCCCCCTCGATTTGCACCGTGTAATCGTGGCCCGCGATCACCAACGGGACTTTACGCGGATCGGTCTCGCCGCCGTAGGCATCTTTCCCCAGACCCAGCAGCTTGGTGTGAGAGAGCCGCACAAAGATACGTCCCGTCTCGGGATCGCGGCGTACGCCGGGTCCACAATAGATGCCTTTCGGATCGACCGTCCGCTTGCCGAGTCCGCTATGCCAAAACTCAGTCTGAGAGCGTAGATCGTTCAGGGAAAGATATCGGTGCAAGGGGACCATCGAGTCGGCAAAGTTCCCGAAGCCGCCGCCGTGCGTGTAGACTTTGGTCGAACGAAATTCGTCCGGAGCCCCTTGCGGGACGGGTTCCCATGCGTGAGCGGGATCTTCGTGGAATTCACGTAAACCGCCGTCGATAACGGCCAACTCTCCGGGATACGAACGAATCGTGATCGGCTTTTCCACCGTGCCGACCATCGACAGGACGCAGTTTTCATAATAGATGCCACCCCGCAGATAGAGCGTCTCACCCGGCTTCAGTTGCTTCAATGAATGGTGCAGCGTCTTCCAGGGCTGCTTCT
>JAIOQJ010000423.1 GCA_021413475.1 Planctomycetota bacterium
CTTCGAGCGCTTGTTCGCCGGCAACGACGCCAATCGCGTCCAGCGGAATGCGTTGCGCCGGAGCGTTCTCGACTATGTGCGCGAAGGCTCCAACGCCCTCGCTCAGCAACTCGGAGCCGACGACCGCCGTCGCATGGACGAATACCTGTCGGCCATTCGCGAGATCGAACGGCGGATCGAACGTGCCGCCAGCTTCCCCGCTGTGCCAAGACCGGACCTGACGATCCAAGCAGGAATCCCGCGCGACTACCAAGAGCATTGCCGACTGATGTGCGATCTGATTGTGCTGGCGTTCCAATCGGACATCACGCGCATCTGCACCTTCGCGCTGGCGAATGAATTGAGCGACCTATCGTATCCGGCAGACGGCATCCGGGAAGGTCACCATGGCATCACTCACCAAGGCGAGCGAGGATATCCGCAGCTCACGCTTGTTAACCGCTTGCACCTGCGACAAATGGCCTATCTTCTTGGCCGATTGAAATCGGTGCGGGAAGGGTCTGGCACACTCCTGGATCGCTGCCTGATTGCCTACGGCAGCGCCTTGAGCGATGGAGGGGCACATTCGAACTCCAACCTGCCGATCCTGCTGGCGGGCAGCGCGGGCGGCACGGTCAGAACGGGCCGTCATATTCGCTACGCCAACGACACGCCCCTCAACAACCTGTGGCTGTCGATGCTCGAACGCGTCGATGTCCGTGTCCCGTTCGTTGGCGACAGCACCGGGAGCCTGCGCGGTTTGTAATTCACCTCCATAATATCCATTAGTTGAGAATTTCCATGCGTAACACTTCTTGCACGTGTTCCATTGTCGTGAGCCTCGTTTGTGCCATGAACGTCCACGCCGCTCCTGCCACTGGACGCGCTATCGAAGTGATCGACGGGGACACGCTCAAAATCGTCGGCGTCGACGACAGCGGCAAAGCTTCCGGCAATCCGGCGGTCTTTGGAATTCGGGGCGTTGCGGTTCCGGGCCTCGATCAACCTTTCGGCAAACAAGCTCTCGATCGGGTCAAAGAACTCGCTGAGGGCAAGACTGTCATTTGGAACGGCCCTACGCCACGCGCATACAAGTCAGGGAACTCGCTCTTTTTCAGGACGGAGAAAGGAGAGTCTCTGGAGCTTTTGATGATCTCCGAGGGGTTGGCCTGGGTGGTCGAAGCTGAACTGGAGGACAAGAATCGGAAACCGACGGACGTGAAGAAACTGAATCCGCAGACTGCGGCGTGGATCAAAGCGCAAGGCGAAGCACGCGAGGCCAAACGCGGGCTCTGGGCGGACAAGAATCCCATGTCCCCATGGGAATGGAGGGCCAAAGTCAAGGAAGTCAACAACAGCCTCGGCATGAAGCTGCTGTACATTCCGGCGGGGAAGTTCACGATGGGGTCCCCGGAAAGCGAACCGGGCCGCGAACTTCAGGAAATTCCGGGACTTTAATTCAAAATTCACCTGGAAAAGCCCGGGATTCGAGCAAGCCGACGATCATCCCGTGGTCAATGTCAGTTGGCACGACGCCAAGGCATTCTGCTTGTGGTTGAGCAAGAGGGAGAAGAAGACCTATCGATTGCCGACAGAGGCGGAATGGGAATATGCGTGTCGCGCCGGCACGAAGACTGCCTACGCCCACGGCGACAATCCCGAAGGTTTGGCGACGATCGGCAACGGCGCCGATGGAACGGCGCGAGCCAAGTATCCGGGATGGACCATCGGCATCAAGGCGAAGGACGGCCACATCTTCACGGCCCCGGTGGGCCAATTCAAAGCGAACGTATTCGGCTTACACGACATGCACGGCAACGTGTGGGAGTGGTGCGAAGACTGGTACGATCCGAAAGGCTATGCCGCCGAAAAACAAATCGATCCGACCGGCCCGGCCGAAGGAACGGCCAAGGTGCAACGAGGCGGCGGCTGGTCCAGCGACTCGAAGCGGCTGCGATCCGCGTCGCGAGTCGGCCGCGACCCTTCGGCCTATCGCGGTTGCTACCTCGGCTTTCGCGTCGTCCTGGCGCAGTCGAGCGCCGAGACGGCTCAGGAGTCGGCCGCCAAATAGCCATCCAAGAAACGGCGGATAAGTGGATCGTCTGCGAAGACCCTTCAGGTAGCCCAGAACCCTCTCAGGAGCCAGGATGAAGCCTCACGGTTACGCTCTACTCGTAGTTCTGCTTGGCGCATTCCAAGCGCGGGCCGACGTAACGCTGTCGAAGATCTTCTCCGATCACGCCGTCTTGCAGCGAGATCTGCCTTTGCCGATCTGGGGCACGGCCCAGCCGGGCGAGAAAGTGACGGTGAAGCTGGGCGACGCGCAGGCCGCCACCGCCGCTGACGCTCAGGGGAAATGGTCCGTCAAACTGCCGGCCATGAAGGCGAATGCCGTCGGCCAAGATCTCACCGTCAGCGGCAAGAATACGATCGCCGTCAAGGATGTGCTCATCGGCGACGTGTGGCTTTGCGGCGGACAGTCCAACATGGAAGTCCCTTTGAGGGACTGCGACGCCAAGGACGATATCGCTTCAGCCGACTTCCCCGCGTTGCGTTGTATCCACACGGC
>JAIOQJ010000073.1 GCA_021413475.1 Planctomycetota bacterium
AATAAGGGCATCCGCCTGAACGGCATCACCCCGGAAGTTGTTTCGATCGGCAAGGATTGTGCCATTGACGATTTGCTCATTCATGATGCATATGCCGAGCAACCGACGCTCGCCTATCTCCTCAGCCGCATGGTCCATCCGCAATTTCCCGAGTGCATCGGCATCTTCCGCTCCGTGCAGAAGCCGACCTACGATGAACTCCTCGAAGGGCAGATTGAATCGGTCACCAAGGCCAAGGGCAAGGGCGATCTCGACAAGCTTTTCCGGAACGACGATTTGTGGGTAGTTGAATAGAATTTCAGAGTACTCCTCACGCTCCGGGTGAGGTTTAGATCCTCACGCGGAGCGTGAGGAGTACTTTGTTCGGTTCGCCAAGCGGTAACGGTCAAACATGATCTGTCCTTCTTGTTCCTTCCAAAATCTGCCGGGTTCCGATACATGCGCCAAATGCATGTTCGACCTCAATTCGCTCGATCGGCCGGAAGGTCATGATCGAGTCGAATCCAGCGTGATTTCGGATACCGTGAGCGATTTGCATCCGAAGACGCCGGTGACGATTTCCGTGCGGGCCTTGCTGGGCGATGCATTGCAATTGATGGTGGATAAGGAAATTGGAGCGTTGATGGTGGTTGATGCTCAGGAAAAATTGATCGGCATCCTGACGGAGCGGGATTTCTTGATGAAAGTAGTCGGACTCATCGCCGATTACCCTCACCAGCCGCTCGAACCAATCATGACGAAGGATCCCGAGACGGTTCACGCGAGCGATACCATCGGCTTTGCATTGCAGAAAATGGACATTGGCGGTTATCGCCATCTTCCCGTCACCGAAGATGGCCGCCCCATCGGCATCATTTCCGTTCGCGACGTTACCCGCCACATCACGCGGCTCTGTAAGGATGCGTGAGTTCCGGGGCGGTTTGTTCAGCCATCCAGCGTAAACATCGTGCCCAATTCCGCGGTTCGCCGGGCGTGACCCGGCCGAGCAAGCGTCCCACCGCACCTGTGGATCCGGGACTACTCGCCGGGATGCCATCCATGGTCAAGGCCGCAAGTACCGCAGCACCGGCCGCTTGTCTGGCTTGGGCTGGTACGGCGAGATCATCCAAGCGGTGCAATGTCAGCCCAGTTGTTTCCTGTTCGAGCAATCTCCAGAACAATCCGTTTCGGGTGCCGCCTCCACTCAGATAAACATCCAGCATCTGCTGGTCGCGCGGTAGCCAGCGCAGTGAGCTCGCGACGCAGCGCACCAGGAAATGCGATAGTGTGCAGAGGAAGTCTTCCAGGCTTCCCTTGGCTTCCAAGACATTTCGAGCCGCTCTGGCGATCCAGTCCGAACCAAATTCCGAGCGAGGCAGGCTCTTGGGAGGACGACGCTGCAAATAGGGATAGCGGACCCACTCCGCGAGCAGAGAATCGATGCAGTGGCCCTGAACGGCGTGTTTACCCCCGGCATCGCAACGTTCTCGGCCGCCCGAGGCTTGCCGGATGACCGCATCGAGCAATCGCGTTCCCGGCCCGACTTCGAACGCGACGACATCCTGTGGTCGAGCGTTGTTCGGGAGATAGACGATAGAAGTGGTGCCACCCAGGTGCACGAGGAGCCGCGGCTTCTCGGGATGCCGAAATTGGACCCAATCGGCCAATGCAGTGATTGGCATTCCCTGACCGCCCGCAGCGAGATCCCGTTCCCGGAACTCGCCGAAGACCGTCAGCCCCGTCCGCTCGGCAATCAACGAGGTGGAACCAATTTCAAGCGAAACGGGAACGCGATCAGCGGGCTCGTGCCAGGCCAGCGGGCCAATATGGCCGATGGCCAGGATGCGGTTCAAATCGACACGCGCGGAGCTAAGCAATTCGGGCACGCAAGCGGCCGCGTTTTCACCGAGTTGCCGGTGCAGCATGGCCAGATCACCGACCGAGGCAGCACCGCCCATCGAGAGTGTTCTCGGAAACAAGTCCTGTGTCTCGCGCGGGTGGTTCCGGCGCAGATGGTGGAGTACTCGTACACTTTGTTGAGTGCCAATCCCGATGCTTTCGACGAGAACCGCGTCCGCCCCTTCGCCGCCCGATCCGCTCGCCAGGCCAATAAACCAGCGGGGAATCGTCATGAGTATCCGTCGGGTAATTAGAAATTGAATCGGCGAGCCGAGCCGCGTAAGCGGCCGGGTGACACGAAGTTAATCTGGCGTCAAAATTGAAAAGACATTTGAACCACAGAGACACAGAGGCAAAGAGAAAATGCAGAGAGGGATGAGAATATTGAAAGGTTTGAACGCGAGTTTAGCGTTTTATCAACTTCTCGGATTTCTCTGTGCCTCTGTGTCTCTGTGGTTCAAATGCTTTCCGCATTTATGCCGCTTGCAATTGCATACGGTCCGATTGGCGGACGGTTGCTTGCACGAAGCATTCAAAGAGTTGCATGTCGAGGGCCGTCGCGATTCAATAGCTTCGATGACGCCATCCGGAGCGCGGGCCCCGACACGCATCCGCGGAGCGACCACATTGACTGCCTGGTGATGCCGGCTGTTGACGCGGAGTTCGCCGTCGCCGTAGATCTCCTCGAGCTTCGAATCGGGCTCGAGCATGATGAGATGCCGGTGCGGCCCGCCCGAGGGATCAAAGTGAGGCAGCGACTTCGGCTGATCGATCGGCAGATGCAGGAACAGATTGCCGCCCATCAGCGTGTTCAGTTGCTGCATCCCGAGTCCGATGCCGAGCACCGGCATCTTGCGCTGGAGGATCAACTGAATCAGCACGCGATCGTTGAGTTCGCGCCGCTCGGCCATCGGTTGCACCGCGGCCATGGTGGGTTGATTGTGGCGGCGGGGATCGATGTCGAGGCCGCCGGTCAGCAACACGCCGTCGACGCGATCGAGCAAAGCATCGAGATCGGCTTCCTTGCCGAGGGGCGGCAAAATAATCGGCAATCCGCCGGCTTGAACGATGGCATCGAAGTAGCCGGCATTGAGCCGAGCGTGTGCGGAGTACGTTTTCGAAGCGGCGAAATAGTCGGTGTTAATGCCGATGATCGGACGGGAGTTGACGGACATTGTGTGTCATCCTTCCTGGTGACCGATGCCGAGGGGGTCGGGCATCGCAAGCTCTTCCCGGCATCCCTACCGGGCAAATCCGAAGTAAGCGGAACTTCGGGGAAAGCGATTTGAGCAGAGCTCTCCGGTCCAAGCAATAGAGATTTTTTTTCTAAGGCCAGCTCGTCAGGATTGGGGTTGACTGTAGTCCGGTTGCTCCGCAACCGGGCAATTTTCTTCGCTATCCCGTCCGCCTCAAAATATACCCCAGCGGATCCACCTGCTCCCTCAAGATTCGCAACTCGTCGTCGGTCGGCTCTTGAGTGGTGCCGATGTTCTCAGCTACTTCCAGCTTGAAGCCAGTCGCGTCTTGCACCTGTTTAAGCGTCTTACCTGGGTGCAGGCTCTGCACCATCATCCGTTTCGATTCGGGATGAAAACCAAGGACCGCTAGTTCGGTGAACACGCGATGCGGCCCGGTGCCCTTCGGAAGATTTGCGGATTCGCGGGCACCCGGTCCGGTCAGATAACCGGGCGAGGTCAGAAAATCGAGCTTCTCCACGAACTTCTTGGCGTCGTGTCGCATGATGATGAGCGTGCGCCAGCAGAACGATGCCAGGTCGTTTGCTCCCCCGCTTCCCGGCAATCGCACTTTCGGCTTCGTGTAGTCGCTGCCGATCATCGTCGAGTTGATGTTTCCGTAAGCGTCTATCTGCGCTCCGCTCAGGAACGTGTAATCCATCATCCCCTTCTGGCAGAACTGCATCACCTCGGCCATGCTGGATGCCATCAAGGCCTTGTGGATGGTCCGCGAGTCGCCGACGCTGATGGGCATGGTTGGCAGCAAAGGGGCGACGCCGCCGGCTTCGAAGAAGATCACGAGATTCGGCGCATGCGTTTTCTGCGCAAGCATCGCCGCGGCACAGGGCACTCCGGTCCCCACGGCCACGGTTTTGCGGTCTTCGAGTGCGTGCGAGGCACAGACGATCATTAATTCAACGGGAGAGTATTTCATGCTTATACTCGTACTTGCGTGCCATGCCCACGGCTTTGCGTGGGCATGTTAGCACCCGCGGGTTCGCATGCCCACGTAAAACCGTGGGCATGCCACGCCTACTCATGTCGAAGCGCGATCACCGGTTCCACCCGGGCCGCGCGGCGTGCGGGCCAGAGGGCGGCAAGGGTCGTCATCAGCATCGCAAACATCGGCACACAGATCAACAACCATGCCGGGTAAAGGAAGACCGTATCCGGCATCGGATGGTGCCCCTGCTTTTCCATGATCCGCAAGGCGTAGCTGTTTCCCGGGAAGGAAGCGAGCCAGCCGAGCAAAAGACCTAAGAGTCCCCCGGCCAATCCGATCAGGCTTCCTTCGATGAGGAAGATCGTCAGAATCTGCCGATCTTTCGCACCGATGGCTTTGAGGATGCCAATCTCGCGCGTCCGTTCAAGAACGGTCGTGAACATCGTATTGGTGATGCCGATCGCTGCGACGATCAAAGCGACGAGCGCGATGAAATCCATCGCGATACCGATCAGCGAGGCATTCTTTTTTACCTGCTGAATGAACAGACCCATCGAGAATTCGTTCAATCCCATCTTTTTGATGGCATGAACGACCGGTTCGAGATGATCTTCGTGATCAACGATCACTCTCGCGCGGGAGAAGCCGTTTTCCTCTCGTTTTGGCAATTGAAGGAACAAGGCCTCGGCGGTTTTTTGCGGCAATATCAGGTCGGCATCGCGAAGCGGCGTGTCGAGGAATCCGTCGTCGGCGGGGTCGTTCTTCATCGGCGCGCGAATGACGCCAACGATGGTGAGATCTTCGCGGATGATTTTGGCGGCCTGCTTCTTCGTATTGGGGCTCTTGCGATTGATCGTCGCGAGAAGGAGGGTCTTTTCTTGATCCGACAATGGCAACGAAGCCAGCGATTGCGGCAGGAGTTTCCAGGCCTTCTCGAGGACCTGCATTTCCTCGTCGCTCACGTTGTTCAGATCGGCATCGAGCATCCGCAGCAGGCTCAGCGGCGTTCGCCGTGTCGTGGTCAATTCGACGCGGATTGATTTACCGACACACGCCCGCACGTCGTCGTCGTTGCGAATGCCCCAGCGATAGAGGAGATATTCGTGAATAAGGCATTCACGCGCATCGCCTGCCGAGAATCGCCGGCCGGCGTCGAGCCGATGTCCCAATTGCTTGTGATCGAACGGCACGCCGAAGAGACGAACATCTGATGATTGCTTTTGAAAGAAGGCTCGGCCGCTTTCGTCGAGTTCTGGAATTACCTCGACGACATACGGCAAGCGGCTGAGTTCCTCGACTCGTTCTCGTGTCAGCGGCTTCGGTGTGAGAGTCGTGTTATCGCGTTTCCAGCGTTGAATGCAAAGTTTGCGAATGCGTTCTCGTTTGTCGTCGCTCATGTCGCCAAGAGTCTGGAGGATGTCGGCCGGTACTCCTTCGAGTGAATCGTTGACGCCGTCGCTGTTCGGAAAAACGGTGATTTGTCGTAATCGAACTTCATTGCGAAATTGTTCTTCGATGGCGGCATTTACGCCGAGACCGATGGAAATGCTAATCACGAGCGTGGCCGTACCGATGGCGACGCCGAGCACAGTCAAGAATGTGCGCAACTTATGCCGTCGCAGTGCGGAGATTCCAAAATCGAATAGGTCAGAGTTTCGCAAAGAATTATTACTTCTGTTTAGTCACGACGCGGCGATTGACGCCAGTGCAAGCCTCGTTGCCGCGACAATCGGCTGAAGCGATGCCGCGCTCCGCCAGGGTCTTCAATGTAAGTGATCCGGCGTTGCCGTGGGTCCGCAGATCTCGCTGGATCGGTCAACGCGATCACTCGTCTTTTTTCAAATCATACGCTTTGATCTTCCGGTCGAGCGTGGACCGTTCGATTCCCAGAATTTCCGCCGTCTTGCTTTTGTTCCAATCGGTATGCACGAGCGTCAACAAGATCTGTTTTCGCTCCATCTCTTCGAGCGATGAAGGCTTGAAAACAGGCTTATGGGAGCCAGAACTTTCAACATCGATTGTCGAAAGCCAAATATCTGGTGCATCGAGAATCGGACCGAGCGTCAGGGCCACGGCTCGCTCGATCACGTTGCGCAATTCACGTACATTTCCCGGCCAGTGGTAGCCCATCAGCTTCTCGAGCGCGGCATCGGTGAAGCCTTTGAACTTGCGGCCGGTTTCGTTCACGAAACGCTTCAGGAAGTGATCGGCCAGCAGAGGAACGTCGGTGATCCGTTCTCGCAACGACGGTACCTTGATCTCAACGACTTGGAGTCGAAAAAAGAGATCCTTGCGGAATTGGCCGGCACGAACCGCTTCCTCGAGCGCGCGATTGGTCGCCGCCACCACGCGAACGTCGACCTGGATTTTATTGTTGCCGCCAAGCCGCTCGAACGCGTGCCCTTCGAGAACGCGAAGGAATTTCGACTGGGTCGAGAGCGGCATTTCGCCAATTTCGTCGAGGAAGATGGTGCCATGGTTGGCGGCCTCGAACTTGCCGACCATCTTTTCGGTGGCACCCGTGAACGCACCCCGCTCGTGGCCAAATAACTCGGACTCCAGCAGCGATTCCGTGATGGCCGCGCAGTTAAGGCAGACAAAAGGCCCATCCCGCCGCGGGCTCGATTGATGGATGGCCCGGGCGACGAGTTCCTTCCCTGAACCGCTCTCGCCGCGAATCAGGACCGTGGCGTTGGTGGAAGCAACCCGACGGATTTGCGATTCAATTTGCTTCAAAGCGGGACTCTCGCCGACCAGTTCCGATTCCAGCCGAAGCGAATCGATCAGAACTTTATTGGCCCCAGAGAGCGCACCGCGCCGCTTCATCTGGTTCCAGGCGATGCCAAACTGGCGCGAGACAAGCAAGGCGAACTCGAGATCGTCCGCCGAGAGGGCGTGTTTCATCGTCGTCGAATAGAGGTGGACGAGACCGAGAATGGACGATTCAAAAATGACCGGTGCGCAAATGAGGCTGAGAACCTTGAGTTCATTCAAACTCTCGCGGTTGCGCAAGGCCGGATCAGAGCCGATGTTCTCCGCGAGGATGGCTTCCTTCGTTGAAAGTACCTCGGCACTCACAAATCCCGAGACTTTGTGATAAGTGACGGCCTTGGCGTGCCGATTGCGGTGGGCGAGTAGTTCAGTATCGCGGCCTTCTTTCATCGCCAGAACCGCGCCGACTTCGGCATGGACGCCTTCGAGGAGGCCATCGAGAACGACGTCGACGAGTTCTTCCAGCGTCTCGGCCGCACCCATATTGAGGCCAAGCTGATAAAGGACGGCGATGATTCGCTCGGAACGGTGGGTTTCCGGAATTGTCGAATCATTATTGACCGCGGAGGATGGGATGATCGAGCCGTAACGGGTCGTTCCCATCCGTTTGCGGATTTCGAGGCGTTCGCCGAGAGATGATTCCGGGATGCCGGGCAACTCGGAGAGATCTTCGACAAAAACAAACTGACTATGACCGAGTTGGAGATTGTCGTTCGGGGCGAGCGAAACCTCGTCGCGGACCGGGTTGCCGTTGAGACGTGAACCGTTCAGACTGCCGAGATCGCGGAGTATCCATTCGCCATCGGTAAAGTGGATCTCGGCGTGTTCTCGGCTGCACAAATCGTCGTTCAGAATAATCTTGTTGGTCGGAGCGCGACCGATCGAATAGCGAGTCCCCTTCTGCAGAGGATGCACCTTGCCGAAGCCGTTTTCCTGACGGGCCACGATATAGGCAGTCTGTACCGGAGGCATGGCGAGCCTTAACGGAAAGGGTCTGGATTCCCTCCTGTTATACGATAGCCGATCCCTGATGGATCGAGCAAGCGCGATGATTCCGAAAAATTGAGGAGGCGAACCGCTTGCGGCTTAGCGCTCGCTCTCACGGGAAAGAAGGTTTCCGTTTGTGAGAGCGAGCGCTAAGCCGCAAGCGGTTCGCTCGCTACAACCCGAACCAAATCGCCGCGAACAGGCCAACGGCGATCAATAACGCACCGACCTCCAACATGGCGAACGGGCCCGGCAGGGCAACGTTCGCACTCCCCTTGGCCGGTACTTCGACGTTGGGGTACAGGGAAGGCGGTGCCTCCAGCCCCTCCGGCGTCCAGATTCGCACCCGGCTTTGATAGAGGATCAAGCCAACGGCAATCAGCACCAAGAGAGCGGCGCTGACTGATAATCCCTGACGAAAGAAATAGGCGTTCTCGAGTGAGGTGACGACCGGAACGGAGCCATTCTCGGACAGTGCCAGGATTACGAGGCTATTGTTCAGAAAATGCAACAACATCGGTGCGAAGATGGATCGCGTTGCCAGGTAAGTTAAATGGAAGATCAGGCCGAAAATGCAGGCCATCACCGCTTGGGGCGGTTCCACATGAATCAACCCGAACAAGAAAGAAGCTAGCAGCACTCCCCCCCATTTTCCGTATCGGGAAGCCAGCCCCTGGCCCAGGAAGCCGCGGCACCATAGTTCCTCGCCGAGTGCGGGACCAAGGCCGATAATCAGCACGCCGACACTCCAGTGCCAACTCTTGGTCGATTGGATGAAAGATTCGACGGACGGAAGGCCAACCTTCGTGAGACTTGGCACATAACGGACCACGAACGGTTCAAGAGTGATCGAGAGCATCAGCAGGGCGGGTACCGCGATCATTAGGAGGACCATATGTTCCGCGCAAGGCAGCCGTAAAGCGATTTTCCGCTTCCACTCTCGGCCCACCACCCAGCGTAAAATGACCATCGAAAAAAGGATCGATATAAGCTGTCCAGCAAACAGCGTCCACTGGATGTAGGGGCGGGCTTCGGGCGAACTGATCCAGTCTGTCGCCAAGTCTGGCTTGATGCTACCCGAAACAGTCGACACGATGATCACGAACGCCATCAGAATCGACGGCACGCCCTGAGTGACGAGGATGAAGAGTAGACACCAAAGTAAAGCCTTGCCAAATCCGAGCCCGGGCAGGCGCGATGGCACCGATTCAACCACAGGAACGTCGTCGAGATTCAGTTCCGAGACATCGACTGGTTCGAGCTTTAACTCGTCCAAATCGCGTTTCGGCGGCATACCGTTGTTCGGTGTCAAGTCGCTGGTATCCATCAGGCACCTCAACGAATCAGTATTTCAGCCAGTTCATGTATTCGCACAATTGGTACGGCCAGGGATGCCGCCAAGGGTTCCAGACCGGGTAAGCGGCCGAGAATGCCGCGATTGCGAGGAACAGATAACCCAGTTTTCGACCACTGCCAGAGCGAGCCAGACGATCGACCACGGGGAGCATCGTCATCAGGAAGATCGGCGTCAACCAAAACTGCCAGCGCGGCCCGCTGGTCCAACCGCCGTAGTTGTTCGTCTTCCAAACGTAGAAGGCGATGACCACCATCGTCACCAGTAAGCCGAGGACGTTTAATGCCTGAATCGCGGGAGTCTTGCCACGGCCGAGACCGAGCATGCCGATGAGCGAGAACAGCCAGATCGGCGTCAGGCTGAAAAGCCCGTGATGGCCGACCATCATGTGCAGCGTGTATTTCCATTTAGCTTCGCGAGCGAAATCAATTCCCTTCTGATCCGGATTGAGCTTCGCCTTCGACCAATGGCTCCCCTCGTATTCATACCAAGGTCCGCCGAACTTGTCGTAGGCGAGTTGCCACTCGCCCAGGGCCATGAAATTGGTCGCCATGAGTGCCGCGATTGGGATCAAGGCGGCCGGGATGAACCAAACCAGCTTGCTCGGCGAGCGGATCAGGATGATGAAGCCGACGGCGGCCGTGAAGGCGGCGGCGGGAAGATCGCAGCAGAGGGCCAGACCTGAGAAGAACCCGGCGATAAGCAATTCAACGATCGTGAAAGGTCGGTTCGATTCATTTCCACGGCCGCGCAGCAGCGGGTAGATCGCCGCCATCACGCAGAAGGCCGCGGGCGTGTGGTTGTTCAACGTCACCGCGAAGGTGGTCAGAAACGTACCGAAACAAGCGGCCGTGAAGACGAAGAGCCGGCCCCAATCGGTCGTGCCGTATTCCTCGA
This sequence comes from Planctomycetota bacterium, assembly GCA_021413475.1. Taxonomy (GTDB): domain Bacteria; phylum Planctomycetota; class Planctomycetia; order Gemmatales; family Gemmataceae; genus JAIOQJ01. Next base: position 10,067 of record JAIOQJ010000073.1, read on the forward strand.
TCAGGTTCGCCAGGAGTAGAAGGAAGATCAACATTGGCAAAACGTTGAAGGTAATCAGAATCGCGCACACAACCGGCCAGCGAAATTGGGCGTCGGTCAATGTCCAACCCAGGCCGCGTTTCAGCAACCAGTATTCCGCCGCGACGAAGACCGTGAAAAGCGGAGGCTTGCTCGAATAGAAGGCGTTCGTCTCCGGGTTCTTCACGTAGTCGACCGACTTGTAGCCTTCCTGAAAGGCGATTCCTTCGTCGTAATAACCATTCTTCGCATTCAGATCCTTGATGCGAACGCCATCGACGATTCGCGAACCACCGTCCTTGTCCGTGAATGTGGCCGTGGGATCGGCCACGCGTTTACCGACGATAAACGACTCGTTCTCGACGAGAGCCCGCACCGCCGCCCATCGCGAGCGATCGTTCGAGGAGAAGGTCGGGAAGGTGTCCGGTTTAGCGGTTGGCCACTTGCGGTCGGGATATGACTTGTAAAGGCTCGGCTCGTAAACGAATTCGACGCCAACGATCCGTGCGGTCATCAGCCCGGCAGTCACCGTCATCAGGATGGCGTACACGTAGCGTCGAAGCGTTTCCTGGTCCATGATGGTCACTTCGAAAGGGGCGGGGTGGTTGAGGCAGGCTCGATCTGTTCGGAGATGCTGTAGCCGTCCTCGTTCCGACTTTGATAGGCGGTGAGTAACTCGGCGAGTATCCCCATCGAGAAAAGTTGCGCGCCGAGCAGCACGCCGCCGAGTGAGTATATCATGAGCGGCCGATTGTGCAGCGGTTCGAACGAGGAAGTCGGATCGACCGCCCGAATGACCCAGGTAATGGCCAGATAGAACAGGCCGAGCATGCCCATGGCAAAACTGAACATGCCGACGCTGCCGAGAAAGTGCTGCGGCCGCTGGCTGAAACGGGTGATGAACTTGACGGTGAGCAAGTCGAGAAATCCACGCATGTAACGGCGGAAGCCGTACTTCGATTTGCCGAACTTCCGTCGCCGATGGTTGATGATCAGCTCGCCGACGCGGAAGCCGCGTGCCGCCGCCAGGACCGGGATGAAGCGGTGCAGCTCGCCGTATAGACGCACTTCCTGCAACACTTCCCGGCGGTAGCACTTCATGCCGCAATTGTGATCGTGTAGCTTCACGCCCGTGAGGCGGCCGACAAGCCGATTGAAAACTCGGCTGGGGAGGACTTTGTAAATAGGGTCGTTGCGTTGCTTCTTCCAGCCGCTGACGACATCAAGGCCGCCGTCGATGGACTTGATGAAGCGGGGAATCTCATGCGGATCGTCCTGTAAGTCGGCGTCCATCGTCATGCAAATCGGGCCGCGTACGATCTTAAAGCCGGCCGAGAGAGCGGCGGCTTTGCCGAAGTTCGTCCGAAACCGAATCGCTCGAATTCGCGAATCCTTTGAGGCAATTTCGCGGATCACTTCCCAAGAGCCGTCTCTGCTGCCGTCATCGACGAAGATCACTTCCACATCGAGGCCGTTTGCCGTCGCCGAGGTCATGATCTCTTGATGCAAGACGGCCAGGCTGTCCCGTTCGTTGAACACGGGAATGACGATCGAAATCAATCGCGGCGTGGGCGGCACGTTGGGATTGACGGCTAGCTCGCTCATTCCGCCAACTCCTTCGCGGGAATCAGCACCGGGCGGTGGGACGCGGGGATGAATTTATAGAGTAGGACGGCCACGAGGATCTCGGCAATGGTCCAGATCAACCGCAGAATCAGAGTGATGACCACGGCCAACCCTTGAGCGATACCCACTTCCACGCCTGCTGCCTTCAACTCAACTGTCAGCAATGCCGCGAGCACATATTCACGCGCCCCGACACCGCCAGGCAGAAAGAACGCGATGAACCCGATGATGTAGGCGATGCTGCTGATGGCCGTCAAGCGGAGTAGGGTATCCCAATCGAACGAGCCAGCCTGGGGCAAGATTGCTTGCATGGTCATCCAAAGGCTTAAACCCAGCAGGAAATAACCGACAGCCGCTTGCGCGAGGCCCCGGACCAGTAGCAAAATTCCCAAGTGGGGTATGTGTTCCGCGTTGGGGCCCCGTTTTATCCGTGCGACCTGGACGCTCAGGCGGTGCAGGAGACCCAGCCCGATCGGCACCAAGGCAACTACCAGGAGGATGTAATTCAGGGCACTGAAACCCTTGATGCTCGTTAGGTCGATTTTCAACATCGGGAGCAGGAACGCACCGACCATCGCCCCCGCGGCCATGGATGTCAAAGTCTCGAAGGTGGCTGTCACGCCGACGATGGTTTTGTCCTTCCGCGTGGCACCCAGCATCACAATCCGGATGAGGATGACCCACACTTTGCCGGGGAGGTACTTCCCGTACTGGCTGATAAAGTAAGCACGCCAACCCGTGGGATAGGAAGCGTGAAAGCCCTGATTTCGCAGCAGAAGCACCCAGAATGTCGCCCAGATCGTGTGGGCAACGAGGTAGAGCAAAGCGGCGGGAATCAGCCATTGAACGCGGAAGGCGTAATGGACCTCGTGCAGCTTCGGATCGCGAAGGATGTTGTAAAAGTGCATCCCAACGGCGAAGATGACCACCAACGGCAGCACATATCGCATGAACACGCGGACAAGTCGTTTCCATTTCGGCATAGAGGTGCATTGTACGATTTTCGCCGCTCGCGGCTTAGTGTTCGTCGCCATCGCACATCATGAAGCTTACGCGAAGCCGCAAGCGGCATTTCCCGGCTGACATTCCGTCCCTCGCCGCGTAAACTACAAGTGAATTTTAACCTGCCAGTCTCCGTAACCCTACCTCCGGGATCTTTTCCCATGCGAAATTGCTTCACCTTGATGTTCGTACTTTGCGCGGCGACCGTGAGTCCCGCTGCCGACAACTGGCCGCAGTTTCGCGGACCGACGGGTGATGGCCATGCCGTCACCAAAGGCTTGCCCACGAAATGGAGCGAGTCCGAAAACGTTCGCTGGAAAACGCCGATTCACGGCAAGGGCTGGTCATCTCCCGTCATCTGGGGCGATCAGATTTGGCTGACGACCGTGAAAGAAAAATATGCCGACGACGCACCGAAGGAAAACGCCCAGAAGAAGATCCCGCGACCGGACTACATCGAAATGTACGCGATTTGTGTGGACAAAACGTCGGGTAAGATCGTTCATGACATCTTGCTTCGCAAACAGGACCAACCCGATTATTGCCATAGCTACAACAGCTACGGCACGCCGACGCCGGTCGTGGAAGAAGGCCGAGTCTACCTGCACTTTGGATCGCACGGCACCTTCTGCATCGATTCCAAAACTGGCAAGACGATCTGGGAACGCGTCGATCTTAAATGCGATCACTTCCGCGGTCCCGGTTCGTCGCCGATCATTCGCGACAATTTGATTTTTCTGACGTTCGACGGCTACGATCAGCAGTACGTGACTGCCCTGAATACGAAAGATGGGACGACGGCCTGGAAGAAAGATCGCATTATCAAGTACACTTCAACCAACGCCGACCTCTACAAGGCCTATTCCACTCCGTCGATTTTTGAAATCGACGGCAAGCTGCAACTGATTTCCCCCTCCGCCGAGGCGACGATCGCTTACGACCCGAAATCAGGTGACGAAATCTGGCGAGTCCATCACGGCGGCATGAACGCGGCTTGCAAGCCGGTCTACGGCCACAACCTGATTTTCCTCTCCAGCGGCCACACCGCGAACGTGCTGGCCCTCAAGCAGGGCGGCAAGGGGATGATTCCGAAAGAAGACATCGTCTGGAAGACGATCAAGGCCGGCCCGTCGCGGCCATCATTCTTACTCGTTGATGATCTACTCTTCACGGTCAGCGACAACGGCTTCGCCTCCTGTGTCGATGCCAAGACCGGCACGCAGCACTGGCAGGAACGACTCGGTGGCGCGTTTTGCTGTTCGCCCACTCTCGCCGAGGGGCGGATTTATATCAGTGACCAGGACCTGGGAAAGACGCACGTTTTTGCCGCCGCCAAGGAATACAAGCCGATTGCCGTCAATTCACTTGACGCGGGCTGCATGGCTACCTCCGCTTTCGTGGGCGACGCGATTTACATGCGGACGAAGACGCATCTGTATTGCATTGGGAAGAAATGAGCAGCAAACGAACGAACCGAGCCCGAGCGTCAACGAGGAAGACTTCTCCCTCGCTGACGCTCGGGCTCGGTTTATGACAAAGTTCAATGCCGACAAAATCTCTTCTACTTCCCGCGCGCCTGTTCAATCAAAAACACCCCGTGCTTGTTCGCCACGATGATGTCGAGTAGCTTGTCGCCGTTGAAGTCGGCGACAACGAACTGGGTGCCGATGCCTGAATCGTCATCGATCAGGTGCGGGGTGAAACTGATGATCCCGTCGGAGCCTTTCTTCGCTTCGAGCCAATAGATCGATGGAGCCGCGCCTGGGTCGGCGTCGCCTTTCGGGCCGTGCGCCCACTTCCGCTTGCCGGTGACGATGTCCTTGAGTCCGTCGCCGTTGATGTCGACGAAGTGCATCGCATGCGTCTGCGAAACGAGTTTCGGGAACATGTCTTTCTTCAGGAAGCTCGGTTCGCCTTCCTTGCTCGGTTTCTGGAAATACGCCCAGATCCCGTAATTGTGGGCGGAACTGCTGATGACGTCGGCCTTGCCGTCGCCGTCGAGGTCGGCCGCGTACATGTCGGCACAAGCGTCGTTGAAGCCTGCTTCGTGAAATTTCCACGGTTTGCCTTCTGTCTTGGCAGGTTGTTCCCACCAGCCGGCGGTGCAGATGACATCTACTCGGCTATCGCCGTTGATATCACCAACACCCAGACCGTGTGAAAATCGTCGCGTGCCAGGGATTTCTTTGCCTGAGCCGGGGATCGGTTTCTTGTCTTCGCCGATTTTCGCCGGGACGCTCGGTTCGCTGATTGGGTGCATTTCCCAGATTTGGGTCGGGTCTTTACCAGGTGTGAAATAGGCCATCTGTCCTTCGGTGGTCTTTCCTTTCGGTTGTGCCCCCATTAAAAGCACGCGTTTGCCGGTGCCGAAAAGATCGGCATAGAGCGGCGTCTCGTTGCAGGCGCTATGCCAGATCACATGCTCCTTCCACATGCCCTCTTTCCCTTGCGGGTTTTCGTACCAGTTGCAAGGCTCGCCGGGGAAGCCGACGACGATCAGATCGGCCCAGCCATCGCCATTAACATCTTCCGTCCAGCACGCGAAGCTCTTGCTGTAAATGTTCTTCTCGCCGTCCGTCAAGTCGTCCTTGCCGGGACGGATGCGGTGCGACTTCCAGTTCGGTGCTTCGTACCAGACTTCGCCGGTGAGGATGTCCATCTTGCCGTCCTTGTTGACGTCGGCGATGGCGACCCCTTCGGAAGTGAATTTTTTGTCGATCAACGTCCGCTTCCACTTAATGGGAGACGGGGCCACCGGATCAGCGGCAGCCACAACGAAAGTATTGAAGGCCAACACCAGCAGCGCGAGTCGCATGAGAGGTTCTCCGGGCGTGTATAGGGAAGGGCAGCGCGGTTGATTATCCGACTGGCGAACCGGAAAATCAAGCGCCGAAAAAAGTACGCCGCAAAGTGGTGCGATTGTCAGGATGTGGTGAACATGTTAACCCGGTACGCCAGCGAGGGAAGCAGACTTCCTCGCCAACGTGCCGGGTTATCGGGGAGCGATGGTCAATTCAGCAATCAATTCCGGATGCGGGTCGTCCGCGGAGCCAGAGGCATCGGGAAATTCGTCGGCGCGGTGACGGTACGGACCGGAGCGACTTCGATCGGGAGGATCGGACCAGCGACGGTCGTGGCCGGGATGATCGTTGTGCGAACCTGGGCGTAGGGCGAGGAAAGATTGTTATTGAAGGTGTACTCGGGAGCCTCGAACATCGGGGTCAGCTTGGTGGTGTTCGTGATCGTGAACGGAGTCGGCAACTGCGTCGAATTCACTTTCGGCAGTTCTTTTTCGCCTTTCTTTTCGATCGTCTTCGGTTCTTCCTTCGGCTTGGCTTCGATCTTCGGTTCCGTCTTGATCATCGGATCGGGCTTCGTTTCCGTGGTCGATCCGCCGTTGCTTGGCGTAACGCCAGTGGTCGGGGTGGCCTGATATTCGATCCCCGAAGAAGTACCAATGCAGCCGAATCCGCCGCCGCAACCATGGCAGCCCGACTTATGAAGAAAGGGGAATAGGACGGTCGATTTGATAACCGTACCGTGGCAAGAAGAACCGTGGCAAGAGGTGCCGTGACCACCCAAGATTAATCCGTGACAAGAAGTGCCGTGGCAAGAAGTGCCGTGGCAATTTTTGCCGTGGCCACCGAAGATCAAGCCGTGGCAGGAAGTGCCGTGGCAAGAACTGCCGTGACAAGATTTGCCGTGGCCACCGAAGATCAAGCCGTGGCAAGAAGTACCGTGGCAAGAATTGCCTTGGCAACCGCTGTTCCATCCAAAGGCTGCCGATTCAGGAGCCGACGAAACCGCCATCATCAGAATCATGCTGTACATCGAAACGTTCTCCGTGTGGTGCTTCTCGTCGCAGTGCGCTCGAATCGATTTCGGCTCACGGTATTTCCGTTCAGGTCGAAATGGCTCCGCGGATGATTCGGCTAACTCGACGCAGGTGGGTGCTTGTTCACATTTCCAGTTTTTTCATGTGTATCCGCGAGCCTGCTCAATCATAAATTTCGCTCCCGATTTCTATCAGAGAATAAGCTGGATAATCTGCGAATTTTGCGGTGGATGTACGTGATTTTGCTAATCGTGCCGATTGTGTCGGCCGGTTCAATCGAAGACTTCAATTATGAGTCTGTTCGACCCGGGTGTTGAAGTACACGAGACCTTGCCGATTCTGCCGACTTCGAATTCTCGGTGGGCCTTCTCACAAGCATCTTTTCCCCTCTCTCCAGGTGGCATCGAACCGATGAAATGGAAAGCACCGTTCGTGCTTCGCGGAACGGATGCGACGATCATCGCATGAAGGGGAATCCTATGACGGCTTTTCGTACGGCAAACATCCTCGCCCTCTTACTCCTGCCAACGGTAGGATTTGCGCAGAACTACAACCTGAGCGAAATTCCCAACGTGGGTGAGAACTACCGCGTGTCGATCGAAACGACCCTGACGGGCTCAATGACGACGACGCTTGACGGCAAGCAAAACGTCCTCAAAATTTCCGCTCGTAACGATCATTCCATTCTCGAACGGTCTCTGATCGTCGAAAAAGGCGTCATTCGCAAGAGTGCCCGCTATTACGAAAAGGCCATGTGCCAGGCCGACGTCGGCGACGAGAAAGTAAAGCGATCGCTGCGCTCCGAACGTCTCCTGATCGTCGCCCAGCGGCAGGATGATCGACTCTTTTGTTACAGCCCCGCCGGGCCCATGTCGCGTGCGGAACTCGAAGTTGTCGCCGAGCACTTCGACACCCAGCACATCACCGGCCTGCTGCCCGACAAAGAAGTGACGATCGAGGACACCTGGAAGATCTCCAATGCCACCGCCCAGGCCCTTAGCCTCTTCGAGGGTCTGGTAAGCCACGATCTGACCGGCAAGTTGACGGAGGTGAAGGACGGCCGCGCGATTATCGTCATCGAAGGGAAAGCCAACGGCATCGAACTGGGTGCCTCGGTCAAGCTCGAGATCAAGGCCACCGTTCGCTACGAACTATTGAACCACCGGATCGAAGAAATTAAATGGGTGCAGAAAGACGCCCGCGAACAGGGACCGGCCAGCCCGAACTCGGAACTCGAGAGCATGACGATTGTGAAGCGGACCTTCCTGGCCGAGGAGCCGAAAGAACTTTCGAAGTCCGCGCTCGTCAGCGTGCCGGCCGATGAGCCGCAAGAGATCCTCAAGCTCCTCCAGTTCAAGGATGCGCACGGCCGGTTCACGTTTCTCCACACTCGCGATTGGCACGTCGTCGGCCAGACGGATCATCATTTGGTGCTGCGTTTGCTCGATCGCGGCGACTTCATCGCCCAGGCAACCGTTACTGCCTGGCGCACGGAAGCCCCTGGCAAACATGCCTCGCCCGAGGAGTTCAAGAAATTGCTGAGCGAATCGCCGGGTTGGGATCTGGAGGGGATCGTCGAAGCCAATGAAGTGCCGGCGGACGATGGCCGCTGGATCTATCGTGTGACCGCCCGGGGCGATCTCGACGGTACGAAGGTGGTCCAGAACTTCTTCCTGCTCGCCGGCCCGAAAGGCGAGCAGCTTGTGGTCACGTTTACGATGAAACCGGCCAACGCCGCCAAGATCGGCACCCGCGATCTGGCGCTGGTGCATGCGATTGAAGTGTTGTCGAAGAAGTAAGAAGCGAGCCGCGAGCAACGTGGCGACAGACCTCTGGTCTGTCGGATTTACCCGACAGACCAGAGGTCTGTCGCCACGTTACGTTCACTCCACCGTCACGCTTTTCGCCAAATTCCGCGGCTTATCAACATCGCAACCCCGTAACAGGGCGATGTAGTACGACAGCAATTGCAACGGCACTACGGTGACGAGCGGTTGTAGATACTCGGGCACGTCGGGAACGACGATCACCTCGTCGGCCCGCGACATGACATGATCGGTGACGGCCGCGTCCCCTTCGCTGGCGATGGCGATCACCGGTCCGCCGCGTGCTTTCACTTCTTCAAGATTGCTCATCACCTTGTCGAAAATGGACCCTCGCGGCACCAGGAAGATCGACGGTGTGCTGGCATCGACCAGCGCGATCGGCCCATGCTTCATCTCGGCGGCTGGGTAGCCCTCCGCGTGAATATAGCTGATTTCCTTGAGTTTCAAGGCACCCTCGAGAGCGACCGGGTACAGATACTGTCGCCCCATGTAAAGCATGTTGTCGACGTGGAAATACTTCTCGGCAATCCGCTGAACCTCGCTCTGGCAGCGCAAGGTCCTTCGAATCAGGTCCGGCATGGCGTGAAGTTCATCGATCATCCGCGCCCCTTGGATGCTCGACAGATGCCGCATGCGCCCGAAGAAGAGCGCGAGCAGGGCCAGGATCGTCACTTGCGACGTGAAGGCCTTGGTGCTGGCGACGCCAATCTCGGGACCGGCACGCAGATAGACACCGCCGTCTGCCTCTCGAGCGATCGAACTCCCGACCACGTTGCAGATCGACAGAACCGGATGCCCCTTGCGCTTCGATTCGCGCAAGGCGGCCAGCGTATCGGCCGTCTCACCCGATTGCGTGAGGGCGATGACGATCGTGTTCTGATCAATCGGCGGGTTGCGGTAGCGGAACTCGCTGGCGTATTCGACTTCGACGGGAATCCGGGCGAATTCCTCGAACATGTACTCGCCGACCATCCCGGCGTGATAGCTGGTGCCGCACGCCGTGAAGATGATCCGTTCCGCCCGGCGAAGCTGCTGCACGTCGAGATTCAGGCCGCCGAAATGGGCCGACGAATCGGCATCGCTGAGCCGGCCGCGCAACGCGTTCTCGATCGCCTCGGGTTGCTCGTAAATCTCCTTGAGCATGTAGTGAGGGAAGCCGTTCAGATCGGATTCGCCCGGCGTCCAATCGATCGAATGCACCAGGGCGGACACTCGGCTCTTTTCCGCATCGAAAATGTGATATTCATCGCTCGTCAGCACGCAGAGTTGGTTATCCTGAAGATACGCGACTTTCTGCGTGTTCCCTGTCAAGGCACTCGGATCGCTGGCGAGATAATGCTCCCCATCGCCGATGCCGACGACCAGCGGCGAACCCAGCCTGGCCCCGACGATCAGGTCAGGATTACGCGGACTCACGACCGCGAGGCCGTAGGTCCCCTTCAACAGACTCAGGACTTTTCGCACCGCCTCGACGAGATCGCCATCCATGTGGCACGCGATCAACTGGGCGATCACTTCCGTGTCGGTCTGGCTATGGAAGCGAACCCCTTCGGATTCGAGATGCCGCCTCAGCACCAGGTAGTTTTCGATCACACCATTATGCACGACCGCGACTTGACCATTGCCCGTCCCCGCGAGATGCGGATGAGCGTTGACGTCGTTGGCCGGCCCGTGCGTCGCCCAGCGCGTGTGGCTGATGCCGATACAACCGGGAGCCGGCGAAGTTTGCAGGAATGATCCGAGTTCGCTGACACGTCCGGCCTTCTTCCGTAAGTGCAGGCGGTTGCCCGTGAGCGTGGCCAACCCCGCGCTATCGTAGCCGCGATATTCCAGCCGTCGTAAGCCCTCGACCAGAATCGGCTCCGCCTCGCGTTTACCGATATAACCGACGATTCCGCACATCCTTTGCTTCCTTCCTCGGCTTCTGTAGGCCGGTTGCCCCGCAACCGGAACTGGCTTTCGGTTGTGACACCTGCTCCGCAACCGGAACTAGCTTCCGGTTACGGAGCAACCGGTCTATATGCCGCCCCGTGAATTGAGACGCCAAATTATAGATAGATTGCCAAATTGGCGGAACCCCGATTCGATGCGCTCCGGAATCGAGGTATGATAAAGGGGTATCGGCCATCTCTCTTGCCGATCGTATTTGGATGGATTCCTCTCGATCAGGATGTGAAGGCATGAACATTGAACTACGGTTAGTGGAGCCCGCTGATTTCTCGCGTGGATTCCTGGAAACGCTTTCCAGTCTCGCACCCGTCGATCTGCAACCCGACGACGCGGCGGCGATCTGGAAATCGAGAAGCGCGGCGGGTATCGAGACAGTCGTCGCCGTGCAGGATGGACGGGTCGTCGGCACCGCCAGCCTGATTATCGAGAAGAAGTACATCCACCGCGGCGGCCTGGTAGGCCACATCGAAGACGTGGCCGTCCATCCCGACCACTGGCGAAAAGGCATCGGCACCCGCCTGGTCGATTTCCTGACGAAACTCGCGGCCGAGCGAGGCTGCTACAAGGTGATTCTCAACTGCCTCGACCGCCTTATCCCGTTCTACACCCGCATCGGCTACCGTCGCCACGATAGCGGGCTGCGGTTTGATTGTCATGTGGAGAGGCCGTCGAATTGCTGATTAAAAGGGAGGTCGGGAGATTTTCAAACGATCCCCGACCATCACTGGCCAACTAGATTCACAGTTTCAGCGCAAGACGAACCGTGGCCAGCAAATCCTGAGCATTAAATGGCTTTTGCACGAAGCCGGTGATCCCGAGACCCTCGGATTGGAGCGTCACTTCCATGACGCTGAATCCGCTCATGAGGATGATCGGGAGATCCGGCCTCACAAGCCGTAGCGCCGCAGCCACTTCGAGGCCATTCATATTAGGCATTGTCACATCGAGGATGACCGCGTCGAACTTCTGCTGGTGCTCTCGGAAGACCGTCATGCATTCCTGCCCGTCTTCGGCGACCATCACCGTGAGGCCCGCTTGTTTCAGGATGTGGGCCACGATTTCGCGGACTGCCCACTCATCATCAACGACCAGAATCGTGCCGGTTCCGCGCCAGCCTTGCTGCTTTGGGGGCAGGGCCGGAACTATTGATGGATTGATTCTCATCGAGCAGGGGAGAAGGAGGCGGAAAGTACTTCCCTTTCCAGGCTCGCTGCGTATTTCAAGGGTCCAGTTGTGCCCGCGTGCGATGCCCTGGACGACAGCCAGCCCCAGCCCCCGGCCGGTAAACTTCGTGGTAAAAAAGGGATCGAAGATCTTCTCGATCACTTCGGGAGTCATGCCGCTGCCCGAATCGGCCACCTCCAAGAAAACGTGCGGCCCCCTCGACAGATCTTTACTGGCATGTATCGCGTCAGGTGCGACGCGGTCGATATGAATCAATCCGGTGCGAACGGTGATTTTGCCTTTGCCTTCTTCGAGGGCTTCCGAGGCATTCTTGACCAAGTTCACGACGACTTGTCGAAGCTGGGTGGCGTCCGCTTCGACGAGGGGGAGCGCCGGTACCAAGTCGTAGTCAAGTTCGGCATTGATCGACACCGTCGATCCCAGCAATCCGCGCATCTCATTCACAATCTCGGATAAATCGACCGACTGGATGACAAACCGACCTTTGCCCGCGTAGGCCAGAATCTGCGCTACGAGGTCGGCGGCCCGTCGGGCGTTCTTCCCAATTTCCACCAGCATGAAAGCAACTGGCGAACCTTCCGGCAACGAGCTTAACGCAAAATCGGCGTAGCCGACGACGGGTGTGAGAATATTGTTCAAGTCGTGGGCGATTCCCCCGGCCAGAATACCTAAACTCTCGGCTTTTTGAGCCTGAAACAACCGAGCTTGTAGATCGTGCCTGTCCTGCTCGCCGCGCTGGATCGTGTCGATCAACTCGTGCTGTCGGACGGAGGAGACCAGAAGCGCCTCGTTCATTGCCGTTGCGTGCTGGCGAAAGGCCGTGTTCTCTGTCGCATCCGTCACTCGGATCATGACCCCGACCGGCTTTTCGTCCGCACCGAGGATTGCCCACATCGCGTACGACCAGTAAGCGGCGGGCGTGTTGAGGTGTTCCTGGTCCGCCAGATTTTCAGGTAATCCCGTTCGAAGGAC